>NZ_JBARYR010000367.1:0-9009 GCF_049648075.1 Rubrivirga sp.
TGTCGGCGCCGTCGAACGCGTCCAGGCCGTCGCCCCCCACGCCGACGCGGATCGCAACGACGTCACCGGGTGTGGCGAGGGGCCCGATCTGCTGTGTCCCACCGTCCGCGTCGTTCGACGGCTGCGGGCGGAGCTCGAGGACGACCGTCGTCTCACCGTCGGTCGGTATGAACGGGGCGTCGCCAATCAGTGGGCCGTCCGAGGACGCATCTGCGAGCGTGACCGAGACCGGCTCGTCGCCGTCGGGCGCTACCTGGAGCACGACGATCGAGTACGCGCCGAGGGCGGCGTCCTCGAGGCCGGCCAGCGAGACCGGGCGGAAGGCGCCGAGCGTTGCGTCGAGGACGAGTGCGACGTCGGAGAGCGCGCCGCCCTCGACCTCGAGGCCGTCGAGCGAGACCGGCTCGCCGGTCGGGTTCCCTACGGTGACCAGCACGCGTCCGCCACTGCCGCCGGTGCTGTAGGTCGTGTTCCCGTTGCCAGGGGCGCCGGTCAGCGACAGGTCGCCCTCGACGTCGGGACCGAGCAGGACCGCTTGGCCAAAGGCGAGCAAGTCGTCGGGCGAGGCTGGAACGAACGCGTCGCCTTGGAGGACGAAGACGTCGTCGACGCCGGCGCGCTCGGCGACGTCGCCGGCCCGGAGCCCGCCGACGGGGACCGCGAAGAGGAGCGGCGCGCCGGCATCGACCGGGACGGTGGCCGTGATGGCGTCCGCGTCGTTGTCCACGACGACGAGCGCGGTCTGGTCCTGGCCGCCGGCCTCGAGGGTGAAGCCGTCGGCGCCGTTGTCCTCGACGGACACCTCGAAGATGAACGTCTCGGTGTCCTCCGGTTGGACGTCGTCGGTGATCGGCACGGTCACGACGTAGCGGCCGTCGTCGCCACGGTCGTCGTCGGCTCCGCCGATCGTGACGGTGGCCGAGGTGAACCCGTCGAGGTCGGCGGAGTCCCCTGACGTGAGCGTGACGGTGACGTCGGTGGGCGCGTCGGGCTCGGCGCCGACCACGATCTCTAGCGTGACGGAGCCGGCGTCCTCGAGGACGGCCTGCTGAACATCGGCGAACTGGACCGAGTTGTCGCGGCCTAGGACGTCTGTGACGGTGACGGTCACGTCGGCTGGGTTCTCGCTGTCGTAGCCGGCGTCGCGCGAAGTGGCTTCGCCGACGGCGACGGTCGCCACTTGGTCGCCGTCGGTGACGTCGTCGTTGACGCCCGTCACGGTGACGGTCTGGGTGAGGTCTAGCGTGCCGGCCTCGAACGTCAAGGACGTCGGCTCGACGGTCGCCTCGGCCGAGTTGCCGGACGACAGGGGGATGGTGACGTCGGCGGCGGGCGTGCGCGACAGGGTGACGTCAAAGGTGGCCGTGTCGGCCGAGCCGGCCTCCGCGATGGTCAACTCGAGGGGGGAGACCGTGATGGTGCCCTCCGTCTCCAAGATCTCGAACGCGTCGGGTACAAAGTCCAACGGGTTCCGGTCCGCGTCGTCCACGCCCACGATTCTCTGTGGCAAGACGTAGTTGTCGACGTCACCGAACGCGGCGAGCAGTTCGTCCGGGGTGCCGGACGTGGGCGCCTCAGTCTGCCCCTGAGTGTCGTAGTAGAACCCCCGGAGGTTGCCGGTCTCGAACACGGCATCGTTTCTGAGGGCGTCGGGCGGGACTGAGCCGTTGTCGCGGATCTCGGTGTAGTAAATGAAGTCGCCCGCCGACGGCGAAGTGGTGCTCCCTTGGTATGCGAAGAACGCGTCGCCACCGAACTCCGAGAGGATGAGCGGCTGACCCAGGTCGTCGACGACCACGCTCCCCTGAGACGAGTCCAAGAGCTCTCTGTTGGTCAGGTCGACAGTCACGACCGTCCCGGCCTCGAGGGCGCTGAGCGTGACCGTCGCGATGCCGTCGAAGCCGCCCTCGGTGATCGTCCCGTTGGAACTGACGGCGTAGTCGGAGAAGTTGATCTGAGTGCCGTCCACGACGTCTTTGAGCAGCACGAAGGAGAACTCTTCCCCACGACCGCCGCTCCCCGTAGAGTTGACCGGCGCGAGCGCGATGATCGCGAGGTCTCCCGCCTCGAGCTCTGTGCCGAGGTTCACGTCGACGTCCGTGACGGTCAGGAAGATGTCGGCAGGATCGACGCCGGCGAACGTCGCGTCGCCCGTTGCTGTGCCGGTCGTGATGGTCACGGCCTGGTCTCCGTCCACCGTCCCGTCTGCGACACCGGCCACATTAAACGTCTGGCTCGTCGTGCTGGCCGCGACGACGACGGAGGTCGGAACCGTGGCCTCGGTCGCGTCGCCCGATGTAAGGGGGACGGTCACATCGCTCGAGGGCGTCTCCGATAGGGTGACTGTAAACGTTCTCGTTCCGTTTTCGGCCAGGGGGAGGGGCGAGGTCTCGCTGCTCGACGGCGACACAGAGATCGTGGGCGATCCGTCGGAGACCGTGAACGCGTCTGGGAGGTATGTCTCCGGGTCGAAGTCGGCGCCACCCGACAGGAAGTAGTTGGCAGGGTCGTTAAACGCCGCGATCAACTCGGGAGGAGTCCCCGTGGTGGGGGCGCCGGCGCCGGTTGGGGTCGGCCGGGTGTCGTACGCGAACCCATCATCACCGTCGTTGAACACGGCGTCGTCGCCAAGGGCGGCTGGGGCCTGTGAACCACTGTCAGCGAGCTCGACGTAGTACAGGTATGTGGTGCCGGGCGCTACCGGCGTCGTGCCGCTTCCGCCCTGGTACGCCACAATGGAGTCGCCGAAGGTGGAGAGGTTGAAGGACGTGTTTGGGTTCGTGGCCGTGCCTTGGCCTGGGTCGGAAAGCGCCGGGATCGTTCCGGGGATGACGGTAACGACCGTGCCCGCATCGAGAGCTGAGAGCGTCACTTCAATGACGCCATCCGCATTGCTGGTGCCGCTGTTGTCCTCACTGGTCCCCCCACCCGCTAGCAAATCGATGTCTGAAAATCGGACAACGGTCCCTGCTTCTACGTCGGTCAAGAGGACGAACGAGAACTGCTCGTCGGCGGGATCGGCCGAGATGATCGCGAGGTCCCCCTCGGCGAGAGTCGTCTGGGCGCTGGCTGTGCCTGCCGCTAGGAGGAGGACGAGAGATAGGGCGTGACGAAAACGCATGCGAGCCTGGGGACGTGTCGAATCATGATAAGCCGCCCAGCCTGCACTACGATCCTTAACCGTTCACCTGCTTCACGGCCTCGAGGGCGCGGTCCCGAGCCTCGCCGTGGTCCACCATCGGCGCCGGGTACGTCTCGCCGAGCACGACGCCCGCGTCCTCGAGGACGTCGGCCGGCGCGTCCCACGGGGCGTGGATGTGCTTGGTGGGCAGGTCCGCGAGCTCGGGTACCCACTGGCGGATGTAGGCCCCGTCCGGGTCGTGCTTCTTGCTCTGGGAGACTGGGTTGAAGATCCGGAAGAACGGCTGGGCGTCCGCGCCGGAGCCGGCGGCCCATTGCCAGCCCATCGAGTTGTTGGCCAGGTCGCCGCCGACGAGCGCGTCCCAGAACCACTCGGCCCCGTCCTGCCACCGGACCAAGAGGTCCTTGGTCAAAAACGACGCCGTCACCATCCGGGTCCGGTTGTGCATCCAGCCGATGGCGTAGAGCTGGCGCATCCCGGCGTCGACCAACGGATAGCCGGTCTGGCCGCGCTGCCACGCCTCGAGGGCATCCTCGTCGTCCTTCCAAGGCATCTTGGCGTACTTCTCCTTGAGCGGCTCGGACGGAGTCTCGGGAAAGTGGTGGAGCACGTGGTACGAGAACTCGCGCCACCCGATCTCGCTCAAGAACTTGTCGACGGCCTCCCGGGTCGCCCCGTTCGTGACTCGGTCTTGCGACCGGTGCCAGACCAACCGCGGGCTGATCTCGCCCCAGTGCAAGTGCGGCGAGAGCATCGACGTGTCCCGAGCCGACGGGACGTTCCGCCCCTCGGGGTACTCGAGGACGGACTCCGCAAGGAACGTGTCGAGCCGCTCGAGGGCGCCGGCCTCGCCGGGCGTCCACTCGTCGCGCATGGCGCCAGCCCAGTCGACGCCGTCCTGCGCCTCAGGCGTGAGTCCGAAGTCCTCGAGGTCGGCGGAGCCCGGCCACTCGTCCGGCCCTTTCGTTTCGCCCAGTCGCGGCACCGGCAGCGGCTCGGACACGTCGGTCTCCGCCTGCATCTTCTTCCAGAACGGCGTGAACACCTTGTATGGCCCGCCTGATCCGGTCTGGACCTGCTCGGGGTCGTGCAGGATGCGACCTGCGAACTGGCGGACCTCGATGCCCTCGTCCTCGAGGGCACGGCGGACCTCCGAGTCGCGAGATGCGAGGTTGGGAGCGAGCCGGGTCTGCCACACGACGCGGTCGGCGCCGGTCGCCCGGCACACGTCGAGGACGGCCTCGAGGCTGGGGCCGTCGCGCAGGACGAGCCGGCTTCCTTTATCGCGCAGGGACGTGTCGAGGGCGAGCAAAGACTCGTGGAGCCACCAGCGGTGAGCGCCTCCGGGCGCCCAGTCGCCTTCCTCGTCAGGCGCCCAGACGAACAGCGGCACGACGTCGCCGCGCTCGGTCGCGTGCGTTAGGGCGGCGTGGTCCTCGAGGCGGAGGTCGTTGCGATACCAGACGACGGTGGCGGACATGGCGTGAGGAGCGAAGAAGAGAGGTTCTGAGTGCGCGACCTCGAGGCCGGTCCAGGGGTCGAGGTCGAGGCCGACCTTGAGCGACGCCCGTCCGTCCTCGAGGCCGGACGCGCTAGGGAAGGCGTTCGGAGGGGGAGAGGTTTCGACACCGCCCGCTTCTCAGGCATCGCCCGCTGATTCGACCTCGAGGCCGGGGCACCTGCACCTGGTCTCCGCCGATGCATTTGGGTCGGCCTCGAGGACGGGCCCGGTCGGGCGAGAGGCCTCACGCGAGAGGCCTCTCTGCTCCGGCTCCTCTTTTCGCGCCAGTCGAACCATCGAGGACGACGCCCTCGAACGTCATCTACGACAGGTGCAGGACCTCGACGAACGCCGCGACCACGTGGCAGGCGCTCCCGGCCATCACGAACCCGTGCCACACGGCGTGTGCGAACCGACGCTGGCTCATATAAAACACCGTCCCCAACGTGTAGGCCAGGCCGCCGCCCACGAGCCAGGCCAGCGTCGAGGGGGCCAGGAGCTCACGCATCGGCCCAGTCGCGACCACGATCAGCCAGCCCATCCCGACGTAGATCAACGTCGAGACCAGCTTGAACCGCCCGGTAAAGAACAGCTTGAAGACGATGCCCGCCGCGGCGAGCGCCCACACGACGGCGAACAGCGACCAACCCCAGGGGCCGCGCAGGCTGCCGAGCAGGAACGGCGTGTACGTCCCCGCGATCAGGGCAAAGATGGCACAGTGGTCGAACGTCTTGAGGGCCACCTTCGCTCTGCCCGGTGGGACGGCGTGGTAGAGCGTCGAGGCCGTGTACAGCAGGATCAGCGTCCCGACAAACACCGACGTGCCGACGATGGCCCACACGTCGCCAGACAGCGCGGCGAGGGTCACCAGAACAGCCCCAGCACAAATGCTAGCGACAGCGCCGAACCCGTGCGTGATCGCGCTCGCGAGCTCCTCCGAGAACGAATAGTCTGTCGTACTCATGACGGTGTGCGGTCGGCGACGGGTGCCCAGACCGGCTCGTCGACGCCGGCTTGAAGGTTGACCCAGCGAGAGAGGGTAAAGAGCAGGTCCGACAGACGGTTGAGGTAGTGGAGGCACTCGATCGAGACCTCCTCGAGGGTCGACGTCTCGACGACCAACCGCTCGGCGCGCCGAGACACGGTCCGGCCGAGGTGCAGCGCGGCCGCGCAGGCGGTGCCGCCGGGCAGGACGAAGTTCTTGAGTGGCGGCAGGTCCTCAGTGAGAGAGTCGATCTCGTCCTCGAGGCCGGACACGTGGTGGGCCTCGATGCGAGGGACCGGATAGGTCACGTCGCCCGGCGAGGCGAGGTCGCCACCGAGCACGAACAGCTCGTTCTGGAGCCGGCCCAACAGGTCGTCGGTCCGTCGGTCGGCGTCGGAGCGGTCGGCGGGGAGGGCGGCGCGGGCCATCCCCAAGGCCGCGTTGACCTCGTCCACGGTGCCGTATGCCGAGATACGAGGGTGGCTCTTGGCGACGCGGCTGCCTCCGAAGAGTGCCGTGGTGCCATCGTCGCCGGTTTTGGTGTAGACCTTCATGCGTGGAGCGGAGGGGCGGGGAACGGCCCGAGAGGTGTGTTAGCGCGCGACGTCAAGGTACCGGACCCGGACCTCGCCCGTGGTGACCTCGACATCGGCGTTTACCCCAAATACGTCGCGCAGAAGACCCGACGTGAGGATCGAGGTGGGCGGTCCGTCGGCGACCAGTCGGCCCTGGTGAAGCACCCACAATCGGGTCGCAAAGCGAGCGGCCAGCTCGAGGTCGTGAACGGCGGCGACGACCGTCCGGCCCTCGAGGACGAGCCGGGACAGTCGCGCCTGGAGGTCCAGTTGGTGGCGGACGTCGAGGTGGGCCGTCGGCTCGTCCAGCAAGAGCAGCCCCGCGTCCTGGGCGAGGGCCTGGGCCAAGGCCACCCGTTGCTGCTCACCGCCCGAGAGCTCCGTCACGGGCCGATGGGCGAGGTCGGCGAGGTCGACGGCCTCGAGGGCGCGCCGCACCCGGTCGTCGTCGTCGGTGCCGAGCCCCTCGGTCCAGCCGAGGTGAGGGGAGCGGCCCAGCGCGACGACCTCGGCGGCGGTGAACGCGACCGACAGGTCCGTCTGCTGCCGGACCAGGGCGACCTCTCGCGCCCGCGCTCGCGCCTTCCAGTCCGCCACGTCGCGTCCTCGAAGCTCGAGCGTGCCGGTGTGCGGAATCAGCCCGGCGATCGCGCGCAGGAGCGTCGTCTTGCCCGCCCCGTTCGGCCCGACCACGGCCACCGCGTCTCCGTCCTCGACGTGGAACGACACGCCCTCGAGGACGGGGCGTCCGCCCAGCGCGACCTCGAGGTCGCGGGCCAGTACGACAGGAGGGGTCGAGGTGGGCACCGATTCGAGGGCGGGGACGTTGCGGACGGACAGATCTTGCGCCCCATGCTACGCCTCGTTGCCCTGTCCCTTGTGTGCCTTCTCGTAGCGTGCGACGGGTCCCAGGTCGAAGGCCAGCGTTTGTTCGAGGACCAGGCGCTGTTGGCCCCGGCCTCCGGTGTGACCCAGACCGAGGCCGACGGGACCGTGACGAGCCGCGACCCCGACGACTGGCGCATTGGGCCGGCGTACGCGAACCAAGTCACGATCTTGAGCCTGCCGTCGCCCAATCCGGTCCAGCTGGGTGAGGCGCTGAGCTTCGTCGTCGATACGCAGGGCGTGCCCGGTGGTCTCCGCCTGGTCGTGCGATCCGTCGACCCGGTCACGCGAGTCGTCGACCTGCTCCGCATTCGAGACCCGGAGGCGGAGCGGCCCGAGGCGGCGGCGTCGGGGTTCTACCCGTTCGCGGTCAGCGTGCGCCAGCTCGCCATCGAGGGGCCGAGGCTGTACCGCGTGGTGCTGGTCACGGGCAACGGAGGGATCGTGTCGTACGGCGACGTCGAGGTGGTGGGGTAGCGTCCTCGAGGTCGTGTGGCGGATGGGGCCGCGACGGGTCTATCTGTTTCCCACTCGTCCTCGATGCGCTCTCGCGACCGTCGCTCTGTCCGCCTTCGTGATCACGGCTACCGCGACGGCCTGTACGCCGTTACGGTCTGCACGTGGGGGCGGGCACCGTTGTTCGGAGTCGTCCTCGAGGGCGAGGTGGTGCTGTCGGCGTTCGGGCAGATCGCACGCGACGAATGGGTGCTGACAGGGGAGATGCGTGACGCGGTCGTCCTCGATGCGTTCGTGGTGATGCCGGACCACGTACATCTACTGTTCGGGATCGTCGAGGGCGGTGGTCACGACGAGGAAGCCGCCAACCATGCGGACACACCAGCGGTGTGTCCCTACCCGAATGAAAGGCGGTTTGGGACCGCGATTTCAGGGACTGTGTCGTCCATCATGCGCCAGTACAAGTCTGTCGTCACCAAGCGAATTCGTGAGTCCAATCCTGCGGTCCGTGTCTGGCAAGGGCGGTTCCACGACCGCATCGTCCTCGAGGCCGAGGGGTGGCGCCGGTACATCGTGGCCAACCCCGCCCGATGGAATCCCGGCGGCCCACGACGTGACGGTCACCACGCGTAATTACCCGAGCCCACGCACTACCGTATGGACACACCGCTGGTGCGTCAGTATTCACCGGCGCGCAACCCGTGCATCTCGTCCTCGAGGTCGCTACCCCGACACCCGCGCCTGAAGCCGCTCGAAGTAGAGCTTGATCAGGTCCTGGTAGTCCGGCGAGTACCCCGACTCGAGGGCGCGGATCAGGTCCGCCCGGACGCGGTCCGGCGGGCGCGTCGTCCGGGGCTCAGAGGCGGGAGGTGGACGCTGGGGTGACCCGGCCTGGGCCTCCCGGCGCTCTTCCCGCCCACGCTGGTTCGCCGACCGCTCGGCCTCGAGGAGCTGTTCCAAGATCTGCTGTTGACGCGGCGCCGTGCGACGGTTGAGCTGGCCGTTGCGGAGCTCCGCGGCCTGCTCCCTCATCTGCTCCTCGATGCGCTGAAGGCCGGCCCGGTCGTCCGGGTGCAGGCCTGCGCCGCCGCCCTCGAGGGCGCGCTGGATCTGGCGGCGGAGCGCCTCCTGCTGCTCGGCCATCTGACGCAAGCGCTGACCCTGGTCGGGGGACAGCCGTTCGCCGCCCGCGCCCTCGTTGAGCATCTGCTGGATCCGCCGGTTCATCTCGGCCTGGCGCTGCGCGGCCTGCTGCATCTGCTCGCCCATCCCCTGGCTGCTCCCGCTTCCGCCGCCACCGCTGCCGCTGGAGTTGCTCTGGTTCTGGAGCTGCTCCAGCAGGTCCGCCAAGAGCAGGGCCAAGCTGTTGAGGTGCGACATCGAGGTCCGCTGGTTCGCCGACGCCGGCCCGGCCTGACGGTCGACCAGCCGCTCGATGGCCAGCCCCATCTCGCGCGCGCCGTCC
>NZ_JBARYR010000368.1:0-7102 GCF_049648075.1 Rubrivirga sp.
GTCCGCGGCATCGACCCGATCCAGTTTGCCGGCGACGTCTCGCCCTCGAGGGCGGCGCATTTCCTGAGCGGCGCCCTCGACCCGGTCGCGCCTCCGAGCGCCCTCGAGGACGCGGCCAGTGCGTTCGCGACCTCGACCGTGACGACCCTGCCCGCCCTCAGCCACGGCTGGTACCCGTCCTCGAGGCCGGCCGGCGCGCCGACGTTCGAGCAGGCGTGCGGCGACTGGCTGGTGGGCCACTTGGAGGACTGGACGGCGTAGAGGCACGGACGGGTGGGTTTCGCACCCGAACCGGGATCGACGACGACGCTTGAGTTGTCCTCTACCCGCATCGAGAGCGGCAGGCGGTTTGTAACGTCCGGAGTCCGGTTCCGGTGGCCTCGAAATCCAGGTCAGTACACGGTCTCCGTCTGCTCGGGGTACTCGCCCGAATATGACGAGAGGGACGCCCGCGAGATTTGCGCACCGCCCGTCTACGTGGTCCTCGAATAGGCACCCTCGAGGGCGGCGGACGTCCTCGAGGACAGGCACCCGACTACGACGGGCCTCGTCTCGGCCTCGAGGTCGGGACCGCAAACCGCGGGGGAGACACCGACGGTAGGCTGGCGTAGTAAGCGCTCGTCCTTCGATCTGATCTATGCCATCTGTCGCTGCCGGGATGCTCCTGGTCGGTCTGCTCGTCGCCCTGGGCGTCGCATCGAGCCGGATCTCGGCGCGCATCGGCGTCCCGGTTCTGGTTCTTTTTATGGCCGTCGGGATGGCGGCCGGGTCCGAGGGGCTGGGCGGCGTGGCGTTCGACGACTACGGGTTCGCGAATGCCGCGGGCACCGTCGCCCTCGCGCTCATCCTGTTCGACGGCGGGCTCAGGACGAGCATGGGGTCGGTCCGTGCGGCGTGGCAGCCGGCGCTCTCGCTCTCGACGATCGGCGTGGCACTCACGGCCGGGCTGACCGGCGTCGCGGCCGCCGCGGTGCTCGACGTGCCTCTCCTCTACGGACTCCTGCTCGGCGGCATCGTCGGGTCGACCGACGCTGCGGCCGTGTTCTCCGTGTTGCGGTCGAGCGGGCTCAAGCTGCCCGACCGGCTCGGCGCCACCCTCGAGGTCGAGAGCGGGTCGAACGACCCGATGGCCCTTTTCTTGACGGTCGGGCTGACCGCGATCGCCGCGGGGACCGGAGGGACGGCCGGGTCGCTCGTGCTCCTGTTCGTGCTCCAGTTCGGAGTCGGCGGCTTGGTAGGAGTCGGTGTCGGTCGCGTGGCGTCGTGGACCGTCGAGCGGGCGGGGCTCGATGCGCCGGGCCTCTACCCCGTGCTCGCCGTCGCCTTCGGGCTCGTGGCCTTCGGAGGAGCAGCGGTCTTGGGAGGGAGCGGCTTTCTGGCCGTCTACCTTGCCGGGATCGTGCTCGGGAACGGCCCGCTCGTGTTTCGGAGAGGCACCCTTCTCGTCCTCGATGCGGCGGCGTGGCTGGCCCAGATCGCGCTGTTCGTTCTGCTCGGCCTGCTGAGCTTCCCCAGCCGCCTGCTCGCCGTGGCGCCCGAGGGGCTGTTGATCGCCGTCGTGCTGGTCTTCGTGGCCCGGCCGCTCGCCGTCGCCGCGTCCGTGATGCCGTTCGGGTTCGGCGGGCGAGACGTCGCGTTCCTGTCGTGGGGCGGGCTGAAAGGGGCCGTCCCGATCACGCTCGCTACGTTCCCCCTGATAGCCGGCGTCGAGGGCGCGGAGCTCCTGTTCGACGTCGTGTTCTTCGTCGTCATCATCTCGGCCTTGGTCCAGGGGTGGTCCCTCCCGGCCGTCGCGCGCCGCCTGGGGATCGGCCGTCCCGCAGATCCGTCCCCGCCCGTCCGCGTCGAGCTCCACGCGCTGCAGCAGCTCGACGGCGACGTCGTCGACTACACCGTCACGCCGACCGCTCGCGTGGCCGGCCAAGAGCTCCGGGACTTGGCGCTGCCCGAGGGCGCCGCCGTGACGCTCGTCGTCCGCGACGGCGACGTCGTCGTGCCCCGAGGACGCACCGAGCTCCGACTCGGCGACCACGTCTTCGTCGCCACTCGCACATCGCTCCTGCCGCTCGTCGACCACTTGTTCTACCCGCCCGCCGAGGTGCCGCCGCTCACGCCCGGCCTCGAGGTCGAGTTCTCCGAGACGGTGACGCTGGGCCAGGTCCATCGCTTTCTCGACCTGCCCGCGCCCTCGAGGCCGGGAGCCACTCTCCTGGACGCGCTGGACCGAGACCGCCGAGACGACCTCTTCAGCCTAGCTCGCGGGTCAGAGCCTGACTTGGTCCGACTCACGGTCGCTCCCGCCCCCCGACCCGACGACCAACCGAACGCTCTCGCCGGCGACGGCCTCGAGGTCGAACCGGCCGGCAACGGTTCGTCCTCGAGGACGGAGTAGCCGTCTCCTCTTCGGAGGCCGCTCTCGGGCGGTCCCCGTTGCCCGCCGCGACCCCAGGCTCTAGCTTGCGATGACCGTTATCCAGACCCCGTGGCCGACTCGCCCCTTCGCCTCTCCGTTGCCGACCTCGCCGACCGCCTGGAGAGCTTCGTCACGGACTACCTCAAAGAGAAGAGCAAGGAGACGAAGGGGACGTACCGGCGCGCGCTCAACGAGTTCGAGCGCTACCACGGCGTCCGGGCGGCGCGGCCCTCGAGCCGGTTCCGGTTCGTCGAGAAAGACATCGAGGCGTACAAGACGTACCTGATGGAGGAGCGCGAGTTGAGCCAGGTCTCGGTCAGCACCTATCTGACGGCGCTGCGCCGGCTGTGCGACTACCTGGTCGCGCGTGGCGACCTCGAGGAGAACCCCGCCCGCGCCGTCAAAGGCAACCGCCGGCCCAGCTCCCACTCGCGCGGTGTATTGACCGAGGCCCAGGTCGAAGAGCTCCTGGGCTCGATTCCCCAAGTGACCGAGATCGGGCGGCGCGACCGGGCACTCGTGGCGCTCATGGTGTTCGGAGGCCTCAGTGAGGTCGAGCTAGTGCGCGCCGACATCGGCGACGTCGACCGGACGTTGATGGGCACGTTCCTGCGTGTCCAGGGCAAGGGCCGCCAGTCGAAGGACCAGACGGTCCCGCTCGACCCCGCGGCCGTCGACCCGCTCGAGATCTACCTGATGTCACGCGAGGACGCCGGCCCGACGGCTCCCCTGTTCGTCTCACTCGGCCACCGGAGCGCCGGGACGCGACTCAACACGCGCTCGGTCCGAGGGCGGATCAACACGCACCTGCGCGCGGCCAAGCTCAAAAAGCGCGGGATCAGCCCGCACAGCCTGACCCATACAGCGGCGCTGATCTGGCTCAACTCCGGGATGCCGGTCGACGACGTCCGCCGCCGGATGCGGCACGGGACGTTGGAGACGACGATGATCTCGTTCAAAAAGCAGGGCTTGCTCAAACCCCGCGACGACGAATAGACGTCCTCGAGGACGAGAACCACGAACGCGCGGCGTCAACCTCGAGGTCGACTACTCTACCGACATCGCGATGAGCGTGAGCACGACTGGACCGTCCGGCGCCTCGACGGCCGGGTACGGCGTGAGCGACTGAACGCCGACCTCGACGGCGCCCACAACAGCCGTCGCAGGCTCCGGGCCGTCCGCGTCCGTGTGAGGCACCGAGAGCACGGCCGGCGCGCCGTCGACGGCGACTCGGACGCGGGCCTTGCCAGCCCACACGCACTCCGCGCCGTCAGGGCACCGGCTGTCCTCCACGACTTCGAGAAAGCGGACCTCGTGTCCGTCTGCGAGCGCGACTTCGCCGACCTCGAGACCGAACGGGATTCCCTGAACGACCTCGAGGTCGCCGGACCCAGCGCAGCCCGCGACCAGGACGAACGCGACAAAAAGCCGGGTCACAACCGCGTGCGGACGCCGAACTGGTGGAGCCCGCCGAAGTCGCCCCAGTTCGAGTACGTGTAGTCGACGCCGATGCGACGGAGCGCGACGCCGGCCCCGACACTCACGCCCGCCAAGTCGAGACGACCGCCGGACCGGAGATCCTCACCACGTCGACCGTTGTAGCCGGCCCGGACGGCGAACGTGGACCCGAGCTGAAACTCGCCACCGATCGCGACATGATCCAGGGCGCGGTTGACGAACGACGAGTCCGACGCCGGCCCCTCGAAGCGCTGCAGATCGATGGCCGCGACCGAGACGGTGAGCGGCAGGTATCGGAGCTTGTTCGTGACCGTTAGCCGGACGTCGAGCGGGAGCCGGTCGGACTCGGCCCCGAGCGACGACAGGACCGCGCCGACGTGGTGGACGCTCGCCCCGAACGTGATGCCTTGGGACGGCACTTGGTAGCTCAGCCCGATGTCGCCGGCGACGGCCTGGGCACCGGCCTCGTCGATGGACGCGAACAGCGCGTGCGCCGCGACGCCGAGTCGCAACTGGGGCACGACCTCCTTCGAGGCCGCGATCGTGACGGCCGCCTCGCTCGCGCTGAACGTGCCGTCGGCCGTCGAGGTCGGGTCGCTGCTCGCGCGCCGCTCGAACTCGCCGTAGGACAGGTATCGGACGCCGCCGGCCAGGCTGATCCCGGAGCTGCGAAGGTCGCGGGCGATGACGACCGAGCCCGCGTTGACGTCGCCGATCAGGTTCGTGTACCCGAGGGCGAGCGCTCCACTGGCTTCCGACGACAAGAAGGCGGGGTTCGCAAACGTGGTCGCCGGGTCGCCGGCCGAGAGCGCGGCGGGGCCTCCCAGCGCGGCTGCACGCGCGGAGACGTCTAGACGGACCAGGTCGAACGCGGTCTGGGTCCGGGCCTGACCGGACGCGGCCGGCGCCGCCGCCAGCATCGCGGCGAGGGCAGCCCCGAAGAGAAAGAGACGTGGTTGCATGTCGGTGGCCCCGAGGGGCAGAGCGTGCGGAACCGTCTCGAAGGGGCGCTAGGCGTGTTGCGGGTGGACCACCAAGGTACGAGACGTGCCCACCTCTTTACAGGTCACGCCGCTTCGCCCCGCCGTCCTCGAGGACGATGCGCCGCCCTCGAGGTCGCTCGGACGGGCTGCAGCACGAAGAGAATCATCGGGTTGTGACCGCTGTTTGCCCGAAACTGCGTAGCGTAGGGTACACCCACGCACCCCACACCCATGTCCAGCCCCAAAGCCGACCTCGTCAAGCGTTTCCTCGCCGTCCTCATCGACGGCCTCACCGCCGGCGTCATCAGCTGGGTGTTCGGCCTGTTCGGCACGTTCATGTCCGGCATCGGCGTCCTGGTCGCGGCGGGCTACATCCTGACCCGCGACGCCCTCGAGACCCCGTACACCGACGGACGCTCGTTCGGCAAGAAGATTATCGGTCTGCGGGCCGTCCGGCTCGACGGCGGCCCGATGACGATGGAGACCTCGATCCGCAGAAACTGGACGCTGGCCGCCGGCAGCATCGTGTCCGGCATCGGCACGGTCCTGCTCGCCCTCGGGCCTCTCGCGATCCTGGGCGTCTTGGTTTTGATCGGGAGCATCGTCGTCGGCCTGCTCGGGCTCGTCGAGGCCGTCCTGGTCGTGACGGACGACGAGGGACGCCGCATCGGCGACCGGACCGGTGGCACCCAGGTCATCGAGGAGGCCGAGGTCGCGGCCACGGTGTAGCCCTCGGCCCCCGAGGGCCGACTCAGCCAGCGATCCAGGAAGACACAGCGTGCCCGTTCGGCCTCGAGGTCGGACGGGCGCGGTTTTGCGTGGAGCGTTCGACGACGTGCCTGCGCGCCCTCGTCGATGCACAGGAGCGTCCTCGAGGTCGGACCTTTCCCGAAGCGGAGCGCCTCGCCCTCGAGGGCGATCAGTTGTCCACAGCGGCCCGGCCGGGCGTGCCGTGACGGTATGTTGGCCGAGGCCGGCGGGACCTTGCGACCGCCGCTCTCAACCCGCTCTCTGATGGCCGACACGACGACAGATTCCGGCGACCGCTACACCGTCACCGCGCGCAAGTACCGGCCGCAAACCTTCGACGACTTGGTCGCGCAGGAGCACGTCGCGGAGACGTTCCGCAACGCGATCACGCGCGACCGGCTGGCCCACGTGTACCTCCTGTGCGGGCCTCGAGGCGTGGGCAAGACGACGGCGGCGCGGCTGATCGCGAAGGCCGTCAACTGCCAGACGCCGCTCGAGGAGCGCGACCGGGCCGAGCCGTGCCGGACGTGCGAGTCGTGCCACGCGTTCGAGCAGGGCCGGTCGCTCAACGTGTTCGAGATCGACGCGGCCTCGAACAACGGCGTCGACTACATGCGGGACCTGCGCGACAAGGCGCTCGTCCCGCCGCAGGGGGCCAAGAAGAAGGTCTACATCTTGGACGAGGTCCACATGCTGTCGGCGAGCGCGTTCAACGCCCTCCTCAAGCTGTTGGAGGAGCCGCCGCCGTACGTGATGTTCATCTTCGCGACGACCGAGCCGCACAAGGTGCTGCCTACGATCCTGTCGAGGTCGCAGCGGTTCGACTTCCGCCGCATCTCGGTCCCCGAGATCGTGGACCGGTTGAGGGAGATCTCCGCCGCCGAGGGCATCACGGCTGACGACGAGAGCCTCGTCCTGTTGGCCCGCAAGGGTGACGGCGCCTTGCGCGACGCGCTCTCGGTCTACGACCAGGCCGTCTCCGTCTGTGGCACCGTCCTCGAGGTCGGCGCCCTGCGCAAGGCGCTCGGCGTGGTCGACGCCGACGTCTACTTCGCGGTCACGGACCGCGCCCGGAACGGCGACCGCGCGGGCCTGCTGTCCTTGGTCGACGGCGTCGTGCGCGCGGGCCACGACCTCGACGAGTTGGTCCAGGGCTTGGCGGAGCACCTGCGGGACTTGCTGGTCGCGCGCTCGACGGGCAAGGGCGATCTCATCGAGGGCACGCTCGCCACCAAGGAGCGCTACCTCGACGCGGCCTCGATCTATGCCGAGGCCGACCTGCTGCACCTGCTGATGCTCTCGGAGCGGGCGGCCCAAGACCTGCGCGACAGCCGCCAGCCGCGCCTGACGCTCGAGCTCGCCCTTTTGAAGATGGCGAGCCTGGAGTCGGCCGCCGACCTGGGCCGCCTGCTCGACCGGTTGTCCGCCCTCGAGGACGGTGCCACAGACGGAGACGGCCTGGTCGTAGACCGAGAGCGCGTCGCGCAAGGCGCCGTCA
>NZ_JBARYR010000369.1:0-5263 GCF_049648075.1 Rubrivirga sp.
CTCAACCCGCTCGACCTCGTCGACAGCGCGAGTCCGGACGCGGCCGACGACGCGGCCATGATCGCCGACATGCTCGTGGTGCCCCAGAAGGGCGGGGCGGAGGGCTCGTTCTGGGACGAGGAGGCCAAGGCGCTCCTGGCGGGTTTGGTGCTCTACGTCGCGCTCTCGCGCATCGGGGCGGAGCGGTCACTCCCCTACGTCCGCGAGCTCTTGACGCTCGCGCCAGAGGCCTTCGACGACTTGCTCGTCACGATGGGCGGGCACCCCGACGCGACCGTCCAGCGGACCTCGAACCGGCTCCGCCAGAAGGCCGACCGCGAGCGGTCCGGCGTCGTCTCGTCGGCCCAGAGCCATACGCACTTCCTCGACTCACCTCGAATGGTCACGGTCCTTGGGGAGAGCACGTTCGACCCTGCCGATCTTGCCAGAGGCGGGCTCTCGATCTACCTCATGGTCCCGCCGGACCGGCTCGACACGTTCTCGAGGTGGCTCCGGCTCGTCGTGGCGACCTCGCTCGTGGCCGTGACTCGCGCGCGGCCCATGACGGTCGGCGGTGGGGCAGGGGAGAGCCGCGTGCTCTTCCTCCTCGACGAGTTCGCCCAGCTCGGCCCGATGGCGCCCGTCCGCCGCGCCGTGAGCCTGATGGCGGGCTACGGCGTCCAGGTGTGGCCCTTCCTCCAGGACCTCGGCCAACTCAAGCAGACGTACCCGAAGGACTGGGAGACGTTCGTGGCGAACACCGACGTGGTCCAGGCCTTCGGGACGACCGACCAGTTCACGGCCGAGTACCTCTCGAAGATGGCGGGCACGCGGACCGTGTTCTCGCACGGGGCCACGACGGGGAAGAGCCGGAGCCGGGGCAAGAGCCGGTCGTCGGGGCGGAGCGAGGGGGCGTCGATGAGCGAGCACGGCCGTCCGCTCGTGATGCCGGATGAGTTGCGGCTGATGGACGAACGCGACCAGCTCTTGTTGGTCCGCGGCCACCGGCCCATCCAGTGCCGGAAGCTTCGGTTCTATGAGGACGCCGAGTTCGAGGGGCTCACCCTGTGACTATGAACGTGATCCTACTGTCGGGTCTACGATGCCTTCCGCCGCGCCGCGCTCGCCGGAAGGAGTTTGCAGCGAGGATCCGTCAACCGCGTCGCCGTAAACGAGATACCGAGCAGGCCCAGACCCGTTGCCGGGTTCGAGGTGACGTCGGGAAGAGGTGGAAGCGCTGAACGACGAGCTGGCGTCGCACGGTGAGAGCGACGGGATTGGAGCCAAACTTCTTCGCGAGCGCTGCCAGCGGACGCCACGGGAACGAGTCGTGGTGGTCGATGGCGAGTGACAAGTCCCACCTTTGAGTTTTCCCTCCCCAAAGCTGGGTTTTGTTACTGTCTGTGCAATACTTTGTCGCCAGAGCGACCAAAAACCCCTTCAGACCCCTATATCGTGCTCCTCGAGTTCGCCATCGAGAACTACCGATCCATCCGCGACGAGCAGCGTCTCTCGCTTGTGGCCGCCCCTGTCCAGGACCTCGAAGAGACTCATGTCGTCGAGGCCCCAGACGGGGAGCGCGTGCTCCGGGCGGCTGTGGTGTATGGGCCGAACGCCTCCGGGAAGTCGAACCTCCTCGCGGCTGCGGCAGCGATGCGCCGGTTCGTGCTTCGCTCGGCACGTCGCACGCGAGGCGACGCCATTGAGGAGGCCGAGCCGTTCCGGCTCGACGCAGCCTCGGCGTCCCGGCCGACCGTGTTCGAGGCGCTGTTCGTAGCATCCGGCGTCCGTTACCAGTACGGGTTCTCAGTGACGCGGGAGCGCGTAGAGGCCGAGTGGCTGTATGCGTTCCCGAAGCGCCGGGGCCGACTCCTCTTCGCGCGGGAGCGAGACGGGGACACTGAGACGTACGAGTTCGGCGAGAGCCTCACGGGACAGAAGACGCTGTACCGAGACGCAACGCGGCCGAACGCCCTGTTTCTCTCGACGGCCGTCCAACTCAACAGCGAGGCGCTCACGCCGGTGTTCGATTGGTTCCAGCGGACGTTGGTGTACGCCGACTCGGCCCGGCCCCGGGCGTTCCAGTCAGACCGCCACACGCTCTGGCACTGCGCGACCGAGGCCGGCCGCCGTCGGGTAGTCCGACTGCTCCAGGCGGCCGACGTCGGGATCGAAGATGTCGTCGTCGATACCCAGTCGATGGCGCTCCCCGTTCCATCCGGCGAGCGAGACCCGTCCCTCCCCGAGTCCCAGTACACCCTCCACGAGCGGACGCGCGTCCGCTTCGTCCACGAGGGGACGCCAGGGGCCGAGCCGTTCGAGTTCGGCGACGAGTCTCTGGGGACGCGGCGTCTGTTCGGGCTCGCGGGTCGGCTGCTCGACGTACTCGAGGCGGGCCGCGTGCTCATCGCCGACGAACTCGGATCCAGCCTCCACCCGCTCATCCTCCGCGCGATCGTCGGGCTGTTCGTAGACCCCGAGGTCAACCCGAAGGGGGCGCAGCTCGTGTTCGCGACGCACGAGACGAACCTGCTCGACCAGGACTTTCTCCGACGAGACCAGTTCTGGCTGACGGAGAAGGGACGGGACGGAGCAACGTCGCTCACGCCGCTGTTCGACTTCAAGCCTCGGAAGGGGGTCGAGCCGCTGGAGAAGAACTACCTGAAGGGTCGGTACGGCGCGCTCCCACTCACCCGATTCCCGCGTGCCATTGCGGGCGAGGACTGATGGCGAAGCGAAACCGTGCTCGAGGTCCTGAGAAGAGCCGACGGCGGCGGCCGAAACGGGAACCCTACGACCGAGTTCTCATCGTGTGTGAGGGGACGAAGACGGAGCCAGACTACTTCCGCGAGATCGTCTCGGCGTACCGGCTGAGCTCGGCGAACGTCGTCGTGGGATCGGGGCGCGGGAGCGACCCCGAGTCAGTGGTGGCCACGGCCGTCGAGCGGTACGAAGAAGACCCGGACTACGACGGCGTCTACGTCGTGGTCGACCGCGACACTCACGTGGGGTTTGCCTCGGCCGAGGACCGGATGCGGAACGCGCCCGGGGGACTCCGGAAGGTGGCGCATCTGATCCCGTCAACGCCGTGCTTCGAGTACTGGCTGCTCCTCCACTTCGAGGAGACGGCCAAGCCCTACGCGAAGACGGGGCGGCGGTCGCCGTGCGCGAACGTGATCCGTGACCTGGAAGTCCACCTCCCGTCGTACAGCAAGGGTGGGGGTGGGACGTTTGCCGACACGCGGGACCGTGTCGAGGAGGCGAAGGCGCGAGCGGTGCGGCGGCTTATCGAGGCCAAGCGGGCAGGGACAGAGAACCCGACGACACACGTCCACGTGGTCGTCGAGCGGCTTCAGACCCTGCGGGAAGGAGGGACAGGCTCAGACCCGTAGCCCATGCCGAGGTCTTGGGCCTGATCCACGAGGTTCTGGAGCGTGTCCTCAGCCACTGAGCGAGCGAGCGGGTCGGGGTCGAAGCTGAACATCGCCTCCACCGACACGTGGACGGCCTCCCCCGCCTCGACGCGCGCCTCCGCCCGAGCGTCCAGCCCGCCCGCCGTGAACAGCACGGGCGTGACTCGCTCAATGCCCCCGGCCTCGGCGGCCACGAGGGCTCCGCGACGGACGAGCGTGTCGAGATCCCGTCCATCGGCCCGGCCCCACCTGCATTCGCCGACCAAGAGCCCGCCCTTCCCGTCGAGTGCGACCACGCCGACTTCCTCGGCCGAGTCGCCCGTCCACCAGCTCCCCACCTGCATCGGCGCGAAGGGGAGGAGCGAGAGCGCGCCGTCGTCCCGGACGGCCCTCCGCGCGACCCACTGGCGGCACACGTCCTCGAACACGCCCGCCACGTGGGTCTCGTCCAGCCGGGGCTCGACGGCCTGCTCCCACAGCGTCTCCGGCTCGACGAGCGACGCGAGGCCCCGCCCCCGTACGTCGGCCACGAACCGGTGCCAGAATGCGAGGTATGGGTCGGAGAGCCGGTACTGGACTCGCTTCGGGTTCGGGCGAGGGTACTCTGTGATCGGCGCCACGCGCTCGACGACGCCCATGTCGAGGAGCCAGTCGAGCGGACGCTTCAAGGCGCTCGTCTGCTTGCCGACTCGGCTCGTGATCCGGCTCCACCGCCGCTCGCCCGAGGCGATGGCCCCGACGACGGAGCAGTGGACGGCGGCGTCGGAGAGGAAGGCGTCGAAGGCGTGGGCAGCCTCGTCGTAGAGACGCCCCGAGGTGTCGAGCACGTGCCGGGCGACGTTCTCGCCCAGCGTCCGCTCGGGGTCGACGAGCGCGAGGTGGCCGGGGAGACCGCCGAACACGGCGTAGAGCCGCACCTTGTCACGGGCGCTCCAGCCGGGCGCGAAGCGGGCCGCGTCGAAGGCGTCGAACGCCCGGACGTCGACGCGCGCCGTCCGGCGGCCGTAGAGGGGCTGGTCGCCCCCGACGAGCCGGTTCATCGCGCTCACGTGGCTCCCGCTCAACACGAGCGTGACGCGCGTGTCGGCCACCTGGTGGTCCCACCACGCCTGGAGGATGGACGGGAGAGCGGGGGCCGCGTCGGCGAGGTAGGGGAACTCGTCGAGGACGAACGTGAACGGCTCGCCAGCGGCCCGCTCGACGACGTACGCGAGGATGGCCTCCCAGTCGGGTAGGGAGACGCGGCGGAGCGCGGCGTCGTCGAACCGCTCGCCGAGCGCGCGGCTGACGTCGAGGAGTTGCTCGCGCTCGGTCTTCCGCGTGGCCTGGACGTAGAGGCTGTTCACGGCGCGGGCGAACCTCGTGAGCAGGAAGGTCTTCCCGGCCCGACGACGGCCGACGACGAGGACGAGCCCCGGCCCCCGCTCCTCGACGGCCCCGACGAGCTGGGACCACTCGCGGTCGCGGTCGAGCACGTCGGAGGGCTTGGCGATCATCGGGTCGTGGCGAGGCACCCGAACGTACTTCCTTCCGTGTTAGTAACACGACTGGAACCGCTCACACTGGCGAGACGGGCATTATCCGTCGAAGAGAGTGGGGGAGGGGTCCGCCGTTGCTACGGCGCCGTCTCGTGTCGTCTCGACGTAGATCTGGCGGAGCCGGACGTGGTAGGCCATCTCGGGCATGGGTGCGAACCGCTTCTCGGCGCGGGCAGCCACCAGTTCGTCCCGCTCCTTCGGCTCCATGCGACCGAGAACGGCGGTGTGGACCGACTTGCGCTGCTCGGCTGCGAGCGTGCCGAGCCAGAGGTCGATCACGTCCTCCTCGACGGGCGAGGCCTGGATCGGCTTGGGCGCGCCAGAGGCGCGGGC
>NZ_JBARYR010000370.1:0-1932 GCF_049648075.1 Rubrivirga sp.
CGGCCAGGCGGAGCACGTCGGGGCGGTCGCCGCCTCGGGCGTTCCTCATCAGGGCCGCCTTGTTGAGGTTGACGCTGAGTCGGGTCATAGGACAGCGATGGAGGGCAGGCGTGAGACGCGCCGCGACGGATCACAGGTTTCCGCCGGCGTGAGAAGACGAGCGTCGTCCTCGAGGTCGTGGGCAACTCGCGGCGGTCTGCCGTGTCTTGTTCGTCGGTCGCCTACCCGTCCTCGAGGTCGCCGCCCGGCGGGGTCACCGTCGAGAGCCGCGAGGCCGGCGCAGCCACCGTGTCATCCGTCTTGCCAAGCCGACGCGTCCGGGGGTATCCTCACCAGAGCGGCGTCCCCCGTTCGAGCCGCGCCCTTCTGGACTCACCCCCCTCCTCAAATGGCCTCAGCAGGCGCTTCTGGCAGTGATCTCGTGATCCGAGCCGTCCTCGGCCTTCTCATCGTCGGCCTCGTGGTCGTTCTCTACTTCGTGACCGTCGTGCCGGCGCAGAACGCGGCCGCGGCGCAGCGAGAGACGGACCTGACCCGGGAGCGGATGGGGGACCTGCGCACGGCGCTCATCACCTACCGCGACTCGTTCGACGTCTACCCGTCGACGCTCGACTCGCTGGTGATGTACACCCGGAACGACTCCGCGTTTGCCGCCCAGACCGAGATGCAGGAGGAGCGTTTCAACCCCGTCTCCATCGACTCGCTGACGCTCTCGCCCCGCACGGGCAACCCGTTCCAGTATCAGGTCGTGCGCGACACGTCGGGCTTCGAGATCTACTGGCTCGGCGACCCCGACCTCGAGGCCGACTCGATCGGCTCCCGCAACCCGAACCCGGCGCTCCGCAACGCGGCGAGTTGGGAATAGAGCCCGTGAGCGTCCTTGCCGTCGCCGGACTGAGTGGGCGGACGCTCCGCTACGCCGAGATCGTCCCCGGGCCGCAGCCATCGCTGCGACGCCTGGGCGCGGCCGACTTTGAGACGAACGTCGAGCGGGCCGTCTTCGCCGAGGGCGACCCCGACGCCCTCGCCGCGGTGACCGACGCGCTCGTCGACGGCCTCGAGGGAACCGACGCGACGGAGCTGATCTTCGCCGCCCACCCGACGGCGACGACCACGTTCTTTACGCCGCTCCCGGTCGGCCTCGCTGCGGACGAGCGGAGCGGGCAACTGCGGCAGGAAGCGGCGCTCCTGGCCGACCTCGCGCCCACGCGCGTCGTCCGAGCGCGATCGAGGTCGATCCGCACCGAGGAGACCTCGGCCGGCGACCTCGAGTGGTTCCAAACCGTCCATGTGACCGAGGCCGTCCACGGCAGGCTCGTCCGGCTCGCGAGCGCGATCGGCGTGGACGACTACGACGTGTCCGACACGACCCGCGCCTCCGCACGCGTCGCTCCGTACGGCGGCGTCTGCCTCCTGGTCGGCGCGTACACGAGGCATACCGAGATCGCCGTCGTGCGGGACGGAGAGTTCGTGTTCGGGACGCACGGGCCGAGCACGGCGCCCGCCGACACCGCCTACTTCGCCCTCGCGGCGCTGCAGCAGTCCGGCGTCGCCGGACCCGAGGTGAGGCATCTCCACGTGTATGGGGACGACGCGACCGACAGCCGGCTCGAGTTGGTGGTCGAGTTTATCGGCCTCGAGCGGACGTTCCTCGACCCGCTCACTACGTTCTCGCGGACCTTGGCCGCCGACCCCTCCGAGCTCGCGTCGTTCGCGCCGGTCCTGGGCGCGGCGCTGTAACGGATGAGGATCACGGGCGGCACCCTGGTCCGCCGACCGCTCGACGCACCAAAGGGGAGCCGGACGCGCCCGACGACGGACCGTGTCCGAGAGGCGTTATTCAGCATTTTGGAGGCGCGCATCGAGGTCGGCGGCGCCCGCGTCCTCGATCTGTTCGCTGGGAGCGGTGCGCTCGGCCTGGAGGCCCTGAGC
>NZ_JBARYR010000371.1:0-2844 GCF_049648075.1 Rubrivirga sp.
CTCGCCGTTTCCGTAGCCGTAGCCGTAGCGGGCCTTCGGCAGGTAGAACGGGGCCTGCGACATGTTCTCCATGCCACCTGCGACCACGACCTGGGCGTCGCCGGCGCGGATCGCCTGGTCGGCCAGCATGACGGCCTTCATGCCGCTGCCGCAGACCTTGTTGATGGTCATGCACGCGACCGACTGCGGTAGCCCGGCGCCGAGCGCGGCTTGGCGGGCGGGCGCCTGCCCCTCCCCTGCCGTCACGACGTTACCGAGGATGACCTCATCGACGTGGTCGCCCTCGACGGACGCGCGCTCGAGGGCGCCGGTGATGGCCGCCGACCCGAGAGCGGGTGCCGAAACGGTGGACAAGGCGCCACCGAACGAGCCGACGGGAGTGCGAGCAGCGGAAAGAATGACGGAGGCCATAGCGAGAGAGATGAGAGAATCGGAAGCGGTTCCATCCAAGCTATCCGAGCCGCGTCCTCGAGGGGTTGACGGTCGGTGAAATGGAGGGCTTACCGAACGCCGTCCGCCCGTCGCTGAATCACGTCGCGTAGAGATTCTCGCCAGTCGATCGCCTCGATGCCGAGGGCCCTCAACGACTCCTCCGTCTCAAGCTCGACGCGGACCGGCCTCGAGGCCGGTGTCGGATACTCAGACGTGGCGATCGGGTCGACGGGCACGAGCGGGACGATGCCGGCCTCGGCGCCCAAGCGGACGGTCTCCGTCGCCAGGTCACGCCACGTCGCGAGCGGGCTCCCTGCGACGTGAAGAACGGGAGGCAGATCCGACCGTGTCGCGGCCTCGAGGGCGGCGCGCGCGACGTCGGCGGCGGAGGTCGGGTGGCCCCACTGATCGGCGACGACGCGGAGTCGGTCGCGCTCGCCGGCAAGGCGCAGCATCGTGGTCACGAAGTTGCCGTCGTAGGGACTGAACACCCAGGCCGTCCGCAGCACGACGCTTCGCGACGCGACCTCGAGGACGGCGGCCTCGCCCTGAGCCTTGGTCGCTCCGTAGACCCCGAGCGGAGCGACGGGATCGGACGGGGCGTACGGGCTCTGCGTCCCGTCGAACACGTAGTCTGTCGAGATGTGGACGAGCGGCACGTCACAATCTGCCGACGCTCGGGCGACGTTCCGCGCGCCCTCGACGTTGACCGCCGTCGCGGCCTCGAGGTCGGACTCGGCGCGGTCGACCGCGGTGTAGGCCGCCGCGTTGACGACGGCGTCCAGGTGCTCGTCCTCGAGGGCGCGGCGGACCGCGTCGAGGTCGGTGATGTCGAGGTCGGCCTGCAGGAGGCCGACGACCTCGAGGGCGCTCTCGGAACCCAGCCGGACGAGTTCGCGGCCGACCTGCCCGCCCGCTCCGGTGACCAAGACCCTCACGAGACCTGGGGCAAGTCGGCGGCCTCGAGGTCCTGGAGACGTGGATACGTCTGGTCCTTGGCCGAGAGAACGGGGTCCGCGACGGGCCACTCGATGCCGAGGTCTGGGTCGTCCCACGCGATGCCTCCCTCGTCATCAGGGCGGTAGACGTCGGTGCACTTGTAGAAGACGTCCGCCACATCCGAGGTCACGCAGAAGCCGTGGGCAAACCCGGGCGGCACCCAGAGCTGGCGGTGGTTGTCCTCGGACAGTTCGACTCCTTCCCACTGGCCGAACGCGGGCGACCCCAGCCGAACATCGACGATCACGTCCCAGATTTGGCCCCGGGCGACCTCGACGAGCTTGCCCTGCGGGTGCTCCTTCTGGAAGTGCAGGCCACGCAGGATGCCGCGGGGACTCCGGCTGTGGTTGTCCTGGACGAACGTCGCTGGGATGCCGGCGGCCGCGTAGCGATCGGCGTGGTAGCGCTCGAGGAAGAACCCGCGCTCGTCGCCGAACACACGGGGCTCGATCACGAGTGCGTCGGGGAGGGACGTCTCGAGGACGGTCACGGTGCGGCCCGGCTCGGGACCCAGGACGCCCACTCGAGGGCGGGGTCGCCCCAGGCGAACACCGACGGGTTGCGCAAGTCGGACTTGTTGTAGCCCAGCACCGACCCGTCCCTCGCCGACACACCGCCGCCCGCGGCCTCGAGGACGGCCTGGGCCGCGGCGGTGTCCCACTCGAACGTGGGGACCGTGCGCGGGTAGAAGTCAGCGGCGCCCTCGGCGACCAAGCAGAACTTGAGCGACGACCCCATCGAGGTCGACTCGACAGACCGCCCCCCGGCCTCGATGCGCGTGAGGATGGCCGCGATCTCTGGCCCCGCATGGTCCCGGCTCGCGACCACGGTCAGCGCGTTCGAGGCCGCGCGCGTCGAGATCGGCATCGGCTCGTTGTCGCCCATCTGCTTCCACGCCTGCCCGTCGGCCGCGGAGTACGTCACGCCGTGGACCGGAACGTGGACCACGCCCAGCGTCGGCCGGCCGTCCTCGACGAGCGCGATGTTGACCGTGAACTCGCCGGACGTGACCGGCGGCACCGCCGATCCCTTGACGAACTCCTTGGTGCCGTCGAGCGGATCGACACACCAGAACCGGGACCACGACGCGCGGCCCTCGAGGTCAGACTCGGGCGACTCCTCCGACAGGATGGGGATGCCGGACCCCTCGAGGACCGACGAGATCGTCCGGTGAGCGGCGAGGTCGGCCTGGGTCAGCGGCGAGTCGTCGGCCTTGTGGTCGACGGTGAGCGGCTGGCCGTAGAACTCGAGGATGGCGTCGCCGCCGGCGCGAGCGGCCTCGAGGGCGAACGGGAGGAGGTCGGGCATAGGTCGACGGTGGGTCCCGGCAACATCGCGCCGGCCTCGAGGACGGGACGCGAAAAAGCGGTCCGACCTCGAGGACCAGACTCCGTCCGGCGCCTGCGGCTAGGC
>NZ_JBARYR010000372.1:0-5563 GCF_049648075.1 Rubrivirga sp.
CCCGTAGGCATAGGCGAACAAGAGCAGGCACGCGGCCGAGACCAACAGGCCCGCTTCCGCCACGTACCACCACGCCGCCGCCGGCGCCGCAACGAGGGTCGCGAGGTAGACCAGTCGGTTGCCCGCGACGAGCACGTTGAACGCGATCAGCAGGCGCCGCTCGGTGCTCTGCGGTCCACGCAGCAGCTCCGCCACCAGGACTGCCGAGAGCAAGACGTAGCCCAGGACGGCGACGAACTCGGCGGTGACGGGGAGGGGGGTGGGCAACGTGAGCGGCGAAAGGACGAATATCGTTCTCCCGCTCGTCAGCGCGCCGGGCCATTCGCCCGCGTCGTCGAGAACGCGACCTCAAGGACGTGGGCACGTGGCCCGGCGGGTGGTCCCTACCGGATGGCAGGGCTGCTGACTTCTGGGTCGGCATCCTAACCCATCGTCGTCGTTCCCGCGACCACGAAGTGACGGCGCAGCCAACGCGGGAATCCAGAGTGCCGACCTCGAGGCCGTCACGAGCTTCGGCACTCCGACCGGGCACCGTGTGGGTCCCCGCCTCCGCGGGAAGGACTCTTTGGGAGCGGAGGAAAGAGCAGGACTTAGCAGCCCTGCCTATCAAACGGGGGTAGGCCACCGAGAAACCCTGTCCGGTCAATCTCGGAGTCTCCGTAGGGGCACGACATACCGTGCCCTCTACACGTCCGTCCTCGAGGTCGCTACAGCCCGACGCGCTCGAAGATCTCGTCCACCTGTGCTTGGTGGTACGCCGGGTCGAAGGCCGCCTCGATCTGGTCGGCCTCGAGGGCGGACGTGATGCCGGGCGCGGCCTCGACGATGTCGCGGAAGCTGCGGCGCTCGCGCCACGCCTGCATCGCCAAGGGCTGGACGGTGTCGTAGGCGGCCTCGCGGCTCATGCCGCCCTCGATGAGCATGAGCAGCAGGCGCTGGCTGTAGACGAGCCCATACGTACGGTCCAGGTTCTCGGCCATCCGGTCGGGGTAGACCGTCAGGTTCTCGACGATCTTGGCCATCCGAGCCAGGGCGTAGTCGAGGGCGATGGTCGCGTCGGGCAGGACGACGCGCTCGACAGAGGAATGGCTGATGTCGCGCTCGTGCCACAGCGCCACGTTCTCGTAGCCGGCGACCATGTAACCACGGAGCAGCCGCGCCATGCCGGTCAGGTTCTCCGACCCGACCGGGTTGCGCTTGTGCGGCATCGCGCTCGAGCCCTTCTGGCCCTTGCCGAACGACTCCTCGGCCTCGAGGACTTCACTCCTCTGGAGATGCCGGATCTCGACGGCGATGGTCTCGATGGTCGTGCCGACGAGAGCGAGCACGGCGAGATACTGCGCGTGCAAGTCGCGCGGCAAGACCTGGGTCGAGATCGGTGCGGCCTTGAGACCCAGGCGCTCACACGTCAGGCGCTCCACCTCGGGCGGGATGTTGGCGAACGTGCCGACAGCACCGGACAGCTTGCCGACGCGGACGGCCTCGGCGGCGGCGTCGAACCGCTCGAGGTCGCGCTGGACGGCGTCGTAGAACCGGGCCAGCTTCAAGCCGAACGTCGTCGGCTCGGCGTGAACGCCGTGTGTGCGGCCGACCGTCACGGTGTTCTTGTGCTCACGCGCCCTCGAGGCCAGGACCTCTCCCAGCTTGACGATCCCGTCGCGCAGCATCGCGTTCGCCTTCGTCAGCCGTAGCGACTGTGCGGTGTCGACGACATCGGACGAGGTGAGTCCGTAGTGGACCCACTTCCGCTCGTCGCCTAGGGTCTCGGAGACGGCGCGCGTGAACGCGACCACGTCGTGCCGCGTCTCGGCCTCGATGGCGTGGATCCGGTCGATGTCGAACGACGCGTTTTGGTACAGCGTCTCGACGTCCTCCATCGGGATCTGACCCGTCTCCTTGGACCACGCCCAGCAGGCGGCGAGCTCGACGTCGAGCCAGGCCTGGAACTGCGCGTGCTCGGTCCAGATGGCGCCCATCTCGGGGCGGGTGTAGCGGTCGATCATCGAGGTCGGGGGCGGGGAGCTTGGAAGATGCAGATGCGAGAAGAGGTGCGGAAGAGAAGAGGAGAAGAGGTGTCTCGGCCTCGAGGGCGCGTGCTCGATTCGTCCCTCGAGGCTGCCTGCGTTGCTGACTCCGGGGCAGTCGGTCCCTGCAACGTCATCTCGAGCGGAAGCCGTCCTCGGCTGGAGTCGAGAGATCTCGACGCGTCGCGAGAGGTCGCGCAGGTTCGAACCGTCCTCGAGGACGGATTCCGAAGCTGGCGGGATACGGAGTCACGCGCGACCTCGAGGTCGGACGCAGTGCGTCGAGATTCTTCGACTCCGGGCTGCGCCCTCCGCTCTGGATGACGTCGATGAGAGTCTGTGCCTGATCCGCCCTCGAGGTCGATTCGTCGCGCCGGACACGCGTCTCATGTCCCGTCCTTTAGTCACCTTGCCCCAGGGCCTCGACGCGGTAGTCTGCGCTCGCGTCGCCTTCCACGTCGGTCCACGTCCTCGAGGATGGGCCAAGCCGAGCGACCTCGAGGCCGTCGCGCAGGACGCGGTAGGCGACGGGTGCGTTGGCCCAGGGCGTCGTGTACGTCCGGGGCTCCCAGGTTAGGCGAGTGCTTCCGCCCACGCGTTCGACCTCGAGGACGGGCTGAACGGGGCGGAGCGACGGCGACCCGGTCGTGGGGCGAGCGTCGGGTGGCGCCTTGAGATCGCACGACGGGAAGTCGGGACACAGAAAGTGGTCGCGAGCGCCCTCGATGGACGCGGCGAGGTCCGGCCTCGATGCCGCCAGCGCTGCGACGACCTCCAAGACGCCGGCCTCATTCCAGACCGACGTTCGGGTCTGACGGACCGCTTCGAACACGTCCAGGCCGAGCGCCACGTCTTCGTTGTCGCCCTCGAGGGCGGACGGCTCCCACGGCGACGCGTCGGGGCCGTCGTAGAGATTCCACAGGAGGGAGCCGATGGCGGCGTAGTCCGGCTTCGAGCGGCCGTAGACGATGCCCTCGTACCGCTGGTGCGACATCGCCAGGTGCGAGAACGGCGCGCGCTCCGTGTTCGAGGACGCGAGGTGGTCGTCGCCGTACTCGGCCGCGGCCCAGGCGCGCATGGCGAACGAGAAGAAGATGGCCCAGCCCTCGCGCAGATTCCGGTTGCGCAACGCGTAGCGGACCGGGCTCGCGCCCCACATCCGGTACGTCACGTAGTGGCCGTACTCGTGCCCAACCAACGTCGGCGTGATGCCGCGCGCGGCGTTGAGCTCGATCTCCGTTCCGCCCAACACGTCCGGGTCGAACGGCTGAAACATGAACCCGCCGCTGTCGGTGACCTCGATACGGACCTGCGGCAGCTCGAACGGCGGATCGCCGCCGTAGCGCGCCGTCACGAACTCGCGGGACAGCGTGGAGTAGCGGACCGTCACGCCGAGCGGCGTCGGGAGTCCGCCCTCGAGGTCGCGGCGCTCGACCGAGCCCGAGAGCGGCAGCCGGACGGCGCGGTCCATCATCAGCCGCCCGTCCTCGAGGCCGGGGACCTGGATCGAGCCTCGAGGGACGGGCACGATGCGGACGGCGTCGGTCGCTGTCTCGGGCACGACGGCGAGTGAGTCGTAGCGGCTGAGCCGAGACGAGGCGAGGGAAAACCGGAATCGACCCTGCTCGTCGAGGACGTCTACGTGACGATGGCGACGCTCCGGTCCGAGCAAGCGCTCCCACCTTCCATTGGAGCGTCGGAAGACCAGGTGGACGCGTAGGCCGTACACGCCGAGCGTGGTGTCGTCCACGGCGGTCACGAACCGGCCCTCGAGGTCGACACGCCTCGGTTCGATCTCGATGCCTTCGGTAGCGCGCGCATCGTCCTCGAGGACGGCACCCGTCGAGCAGCCGGTGAGAGCGAGAAAAGCGAGGAGGGCGAGGCGCACGGCGGAACGAGAAGACCCGGCGGAACCGGCCGGACGCTCGACATCGAGGTCGGGTTCGGTGAACCTCGCAGCGGCCCGGTTCGTGTGCGCGGCCCCCTGAGACCCTGCGTGACCGACCGCCGCCAACCTGGAGAAGCCCGCGAGAGCGTCGGGTTCGGCACGCTGCTCCGTGGCAACGCCGACGTCAGGAGGCTGTGGGGCGGGACCGTCGTGTCGCTGTTCGGCGACTGGTTCAACACCCTCGCGCTGTACCGGCTGGTCCTGGACCTGACCGGATCGGAGGCAGCGCTGGGCGGCGTCTTCCTGACGAAGATGCTGCCCCTGGCGCTGGCCTCGCCCATCGCGGGCGTCTTGGCCGACCGTCTCGACCGGCGCCGGCTGATGATCGGCGCGGACTTGGTGCGGGCCGTCATCGTGCTCGGCTTCCTGTTCGTCCGCGACGCCGACGACCTGTGGCTGCTCTACACGTTGGGCGCGGCCCAGATCGCGGTGAGCGCGGCGTTCACGCCGGCCAAAAACGCCGTCCTGCCGCTCATCACCAAGCCCGGCGAGTTGCTGACGGCCAACGCCCTTTTGGCGGCGACGTGGTCCTCCATGCTCGCCATCGGCGCGGCGGCGGGCGGCCCGGCTGTGGACGCCTTCGGCACCGACGTCGTGTTCCTCCTCGATGCGGCGACGTACCTGGTGAGCGCCGTGTTCATCTTCCGCGTCCGCGTGCCGGCGACCGACCTCGAGGACGACGACGAGCCTCGGCAGAGCGTCTTGCGCGTGGCGGGGAGCAAGGTCGTCGAGGGCTGGCGCTACGTGTTGGCTCGGCCCGCCGTGCGCCGGATCTCGCTCGCCAAGGCGACCTGGGGCCTGGGCGGCGGAGGCCTGGTGTTCGTGCTCGCACTCCTTGGCAACAACCTGTTTCCATCGGCCGGCACGACGGGGATCGGCATCCTGTTCGCGGCGCGCGGACTGGGAACGGGAATCGGCCCCATCCTGGCGCGGTCGCTCTTTACCGACGAGCGCCGATGGCCGCTGGTGTTGGGCGGATGCGTGATCGCGAGCGGGTTGGGCTACCTGTCCGTCGCCGCTGTCGTGGACTACCGGTGGGCCGTCGCGGCGTGCGTCGTGTTTGCCCACGCGGCAAGCGGCGCCAACTGGGTGCTCTCCACGACGCTCCTGCAAGAGCGCTCGCGCGACGCCTTCCGTGGCCGCGTCATCTCGACGGACTGGCTGCTGATCACGCTCGTCGAGAGCTTCTCGATCTTCGTGGCGAGCCTGCTCTTGGAGGCCGGCGTCGACCTGGTGACGGTCGTGATCGGGTTCGCGCTCGTCGAGGTCGCGTCGGGCCTGGTCTGGATCGCGACCGTCGTGCCGGCCGAGGCGCGCTGGCGGGCGTCGCCGGAGACGGAGCCGGGGCGCTAGCGTCCTCGAGGCCGGTGCGCGTCTCCGATGTGCCGGACGTCCTCGATGTGGACGTGCCCTCGAGGGCGAACCTCCCTGCTTTCGTCCGGCCTCGAGGCCGGATGTTTACCACCCCCTGTCCCCCTCCTCATCGGAGGAGAGGGGACGTCGCCTGCGCCTTCGAGGTCGGTCGGCGCCTTCGAGGTCGGTCTGCGCCTTCGAGGTCAAGGCTCGCCCTCGGGGGACGATACTCCGAGAG
>NZ_JBARYR010000373.1:0-3594 GCF_049648075.1 Rubrivirga sp.
TGGCCAGGAACTCGCTCTTGGCCCGGGTCGCCGACTCCGCGGCCTCCTTCGCCTCCCGGAGCTCCGCCTCGGCCTGCTTCCACGCCGTGATGTCGCGGGACACCCCGACCAGCCCGACGACCTCGCCGTCGGGCCGTCGCAACGGGACCTTGGTGGTCAACAGCCACTGGTCCTCGAACGGCTCTTCCTTGTCACGGATCGCGGTCCCCGTCTCGACGACGAATCGGTCGTCCTCGCTGAAGATGGCCCCGAACTCGTGAGCGTCGTCGGCGTCCCTGCGGCCCACGGACTCGTCGGGGTTCGCGAAGCCGAGCGCACGAGCGCTGGCGATGTTTCGGAGCGTGGCTTGGCCCTCCGCGTCTTTGACGTAGATGTGATCCGGGATCGTGTCGATCACCGTCCGGAGCAGGCGGCGCTGTTCGGCGACCTCGGCCTCGCGTGACTCCGCCGCCTCCTTGGCGTCCTCCGCAGACTGCTTGGCGCGGAGCAGTTCGAGTTCTGACTCCTTCCGGCTCGTCACATCGCGCATGGTGCTCACCAGACCGATGACCTCGCCCTCGAGGTCACGGAGCGGCACCTTCGTGGTCTCCTTCCACCCGCCACCGAACAATCGCTGAGACACTTCCGCCAGAACCGGCTCGCCGGTCTCCATCACGCGCACGTCATCGGCGTGGAACTCGGCAGCCAGCTCCGGCGATTTGCTGGTGTCGAAGACGGTCAGGCCGATCGTCTCCTCGACGGTGTCGTAGCCGATCACGCGGGCGTCCGCGATGTTTCGGGTGATGCAGCGTCCGTCCCGGTCCTTGACGGTGATAAAGTCCGGGATCGTGTCGATCACGCTTCGCAAGAGGTGGCGTTGCTCATCGGCCTCGATCCGGGCGCGCTTGGCCTCGGTCACATCGCGCGTGAGCCCGACGACGCCGACGACCTCCCCGGTTTCGTCCCGGAGGGGGACCCTCGAGGTCAGCCCAAAGCGGGCGCCCTCGAGGTCGCCCATCGGATGCTCGATATCGAGAACCGCTTCGCCGGACTCGAGGACGACCTGGTTTCCACGACTGACCATCGTCGCGGTCAGAGGATCGAAAACGTCCGCTGGCGTGCGGCCCTCGATATCGTCTACGGTCTCGACGGTCATGTCTTGGAGAGCCCCCTCGTTACCGAGCACGAACCGCCCGTCGCGGTCGAGGACAATGACCCGAGCGGGAACGGCATCGATGACTGTTCGCAGGAGCCGCTCGCGGGCCTCGAGGGCTCGCTGCCTCTCACGGAGCGCCCGGCGGATGTGCACTTGGGCGCTCGCGCTCACTCCTGCGAAAGCCGTAAGGAACACGGAGTAAAGGAAGAGCAAGAGCGTGGAGCCGTTGACCTCGACCATGACCGTGAGGGGCACGACCATCGCCAGGAGGATGGTCCCCACGACTCGCCACACCTGCCCGACCGTCGACGCGTAGGGCGCGATGGCGAGCACGGCAGCGCTCACAACGGTGAGTATCCCGATGGTCCAGGGCGCGTCGAACTCGTTGGCCGCGGCCAGCCACGTGGTCATCACGACCGTTGCGACGGCGCCGGTCATACCCGCTCCGAGCGGGGACCTGCGGACGCGTGGGCTTACGAACGTTAGCCCGAGGAGTGCCGTAACGAACCCTGCGAGGGCAAGCCGAACCTCGATCGGGTCGTAGTACTCGGGATCGATGAGTCGGTACACGAACCAGAACAACACGACCGCGACGGCTACGCCGACCAGGATCCACCGTTGCGCGACTAGCACTCCGTTTCCTTTCGAGCGGCGTTGCTTGGGTACGACCCCGAACGAATTGGAGCGATTGGCCATCTGTGCAGCCCACTCGACGGACGGCCGAAACACGAACCGAGCTACCAAAACGACGACGAGGAGCGTGAGACCGAGAAGGACCATCTCGATCCAGCGCAGCCCGCTGATGGCCTTGCGCGTATCGGCGTCGAGGGCGAACACAACACGGTCCATGTGAGGCAAGAACACCTGCTCGGCCTCGAGGACGGACGCGAGCGCTAGGACTGCGGCATCGTCGTCGCCGGCCTCGAGGGCGCTCACGAGGTCGGTAGCAGCGACGGAGAGCCGTTCGACGGTCGGTGAGAGCGAGTCGAGCGACACGTGGATCGTCCGGTTCGATATGCCAGGGAGGCCCCGATCGGCGTCGCCCGTGAGGAGCCCGCTATGGACCGACACCCACTCGTCCACATCGGCCGCAAGGCGGTCGCTCTCGAGGTCGCGGCCGGCGCGGGCGGCTAGGGCTTGTTTCGCAATCCTCTGGCTCAGCATCCGCTGACGCCCCGCGAGGTTCACCTCGCGACCAGACTCCGCTTGGCTGTGCAGGCTGTGCTGGACCAAGACCTGACCCGCAACCGCGAGGAAAGCGATCAGCGATAGCCCGAACACGTACCGGATCGTCAGCTGGCGGCGGATGGTGTTGGAATCGGACATGCGGAGAGGGAGTCGCTCCCAGGTATCGGTCGGTCCGGCGGTGCCTGAAGCACCAACCTGATGAGCGTTAGCTACCGACCACCTCTACTCCCTTCCTCTCAAGCGCGGCCTCGAGTTGATCGAGACGCACCGGCTTGGAGAGGTAGTCATCGGCTCCGGCCTCGAGGCAGGCCTCGCGGTCCCCGTCCATCGCGTTGGCTGTGAGCGCGATGACGTGAGGCTGGGGCCCGTCCCACTCGCGGATCCGGCGCGTCGCCTCGAGGCCGTCCATGACGGGCATCTGGACGTCCATCAAGACCACGTCGTACGCCGAGTTTTGGACGGCCTCGACAGCCTCGGCGCCGTTGACCACGGTCTCGTGGTCGCACCCGAGGCGGTCGAGCAAACGAGCCGCCACCTTCTGGTTGACCAGGTTGTCGTCAGCGATCAGGACCCGCACCCGATCGAAGGCCTCTCGGTCCTGCGCAGGACGCGCGACGAACGGGCCGAGAGACACGTCCGTGGCCCCGCTGTCGTCGCAGAGGGCAGCGGTCAAGGCGGCGTGGAGCGAGGCCGACTTGACAGGCTTGAGTAGAGTATCGGCCACGTCGGAAGAAAGCGCTCGTCGCTCGTCGGGGTCGCTAGCGACGGTCGAGATCAAAATGACTGCGGGCGCGCTCGTTTCGGCATCGCGGCTCTCGAGGGTGGCACCCGGTAAGCGCCGGAGCGCGGTACGTCCCTCCCGGACCAAGACGGCCTCGTCGACCAGGACGGCGTCCGGCGGCCGGCCGTCGAGGGCGAGGGAGGCCTCGAGGACCGTCCCCGCTGCGACGGTCTCCATCCCCCACTGCCGCGCCATGCCGACGAGTCCGTCCTGGGTGACCTGGCGCGCATCGAGGACGAGAACCCGCTTCCCGCGGAGCGCAGGCTGACGGTCTTCGAGGTCGGGGCGGCCCGACCGTTCGGCGACGTGGGTCTCGATGTCGAACGTGAACGTCGAGCCTTCGCCCTCGACGCTGGCGACGGACATCGACCCGCCCATCATCTCGGTCAGGCGGCGGCAGATCGTGAGCCCCAGGCCCGTCCCACCGTACTCCCGCGTCGTCGACGCGTCGGCTTGCGAGAACGACTCGAACACGGCGTCCAGCTTGTCC
>NZ_JBARYR010000374.1:0-3286 GCF_049648075.1 Rubrivirga sp.
CGTCGGGAGCGTCCGCGCGTGGCGCGTCGACCTCGAGGTCGAGACGCGGCGAGGCACGGACCGCGCCCAGGCCTGGTTCGCCCAGAGCGACGGCCGGCTGCTCCGTCTCCAAACGGACGGAGACCGCCCTCGAGGCGGTCGCATCGAGCGCGACGCGCGCTACACCCGCGTCGCCGGCATCGACCTGCCCAGCAGCTACACGGCCGAGTTCACCGTCCGCCAGCGCCGGCGCCTGCGCCAGTACGTCGTGACGCTGACGTCGGCGACGACCTTTCGAGGGCACTCCGTCCGGTAGCGCCCTCGAGGACGGCTACTTGTAGACCGAGTCCGCGTCGAACACCGGCGTGCCGATCGTCTCGAGCGCGCCGTCCTCGACGCGGCGGTAGAAACAGCTCCGGTGGCCCGTGTGGCACGCCGCGTCGCCGACCTGGTTGACGCGGAACAGGATCGCGTCGCCGTCGCAGTCGACGAAGGCCTGGACCACGTTCTGGACGTTGCCGGACGTCTCGCCCTTTTTCCAGACCTTCTGGCGCGAGCGGCTCCAGTAGGTCATCACGCCCGTCTCGAGCGTCATCTGCAACGTCTCGCGGTTCATGTAGGCGAGCATCAGCACGTCGCCGGTCGCGTCGTCCTGGGCGATGGCGGCGACCAAGCCGTCGCTGTTGAAGGTGGCGGCGTCGAGGAGGGGCTGGATGTCCATGTCTGAGAGTCTGTGGGAGATGTTGTAGAGCCTCAGGCTACGGACTCGCCGTCCGCGGCCTCGGCCAAGAACCGGTAGAGAGGCCACAGCTCCTCCTGGGCGTCGATGGCCGCACCGACGAGGTCCGGTCCGAGAGCGTTGACCTCGGCGCGCGGGATCTTGCGCATGACCCAGATGCCCTTGGCCCGCGCCAGTCCGTCGGGCACGTCCTCGAGGACGTCGGTGAACTCGGGGCGCCCTTCGGGCTTGGTGACGTGCGGGGCGAACGCGAGCCGGTAGCCCCGCTCGAGCAGGTCGTTCAAGATCGGGAGCGAGTCGCCGGGTTCATCGGTGAGCCTCGACCGGGCGGGCTTGAACAGGCCCTTGGCGTACTCGCCGATGTAGAGCCCCCACCGGAAGCCGTCCGAGTAGACGGCGTGGCTGAGTTGGATGTCCGTCAACCGTTTGCGGGGCAGGCGGTAGAAGCTCATCCACAGGTGGCTGTGCGAGCCGCCGCGGCCGAAGTCGTTTTTCAGGATCCGGCTGAAGACGTTCTTTTCCGTCTGGAACGGGATGGCGTTCGGGATCACCCAGTTCAGTGCCAGGTCGTCGCGGTATCGCTTGAACGGGGCCGTCACCGACGCGTCGAGGACGGGCTTGAGTTCGCGGTACGTCCCGATGTGCGGCTCGGCCTTGAGCGCTTGGAGGGCGGCGAAGCCTTCGTCCGGGAAGCCTTGAAACGTCAGGTCGAGCGGACGTTGCCGTCGGAACGGCGGGTCGGCAGCGGGGACGGGCGGGACGTCGGTCACGGGTCAGTGGCGTTGAGCCCGACGTACCCGACCTCGAGGCCGGGGTTCTTGCGAGCCGGCGCGTCAGGGCGCCCCCGAGAACACTGTTCATTGGAGAAGCCGGCGAAAAGGTTGAGCGCCCATGACGGCGGTCTGGCTGAAATCACGTATCGTGTGTGACGGCCCCTGATACAACAGGCCGACCCTCCACCCCCCAATTCAACATGCGCTCTCTGCTTCTCGCCGCCGGCCTCGCTCTCGCGATCGCGGTCCCCGCCCAGGCCCAAACCAGCTTCTCGCCTCTCGTCGGATACGACCTCGAGCTTTCGGGCCTCTCGGTCGGACTCGCCTTCGAGGTCGGCGCTCCGCTCGAGAACTTGCCACTCACCCCATCCATCCGTCCGCTCATCGAGTACGTGTTCGCTGACGACTTTGGGGCAGGGTTCGCCGGCGTTGATGTCGACACGCAGTTCATCCGCGCGCAGGCCGACCTGATCGGCCGCTTTGAGCTCGGACCGGACTCCAACTTCAGCCCCTATGTCAAGGCCGGCGCCGGCATCGAGTTCGCCAGAACCAGCGTCGAGATTGGTGGCGTGAGCGACAGCAACTCGAACACAGAGCTCGCGATCAACATCGGTGGCGGCGCTGAGTTCACGCAGTTCTTCGTTGAGGGCGGTCTCGGCCTGAGCGGCGTTGAAGGACTCCGCATCCGCGCTGGATACCGCTTCTAGAGCTCTCGCCTCATGATGGCTTGTGGCCCGCTCTGGCACGACGCCGGGGCGGGCCGCTCTGCGTCTGATCGATTCGGTAGCCCTCCCTACCCGTCTGCGGAATCACGAACAGCATTGGTGCCGCGTCTCTGGGGGCATTCGCTGATATCCGGCCTTGAGGCCGAGGCGGTGCTTCCGTGGGGTACGGGATTCGGCCTCGAGGTCGGAGAGCCCGTCGGCGTACTCTCGAGCCTTTCCCATCCCCTGTGCGATGCGGCTTCTCCTCGCCTTCGTCCTCACCGCCGCCACTGCGGCGTCCCAGGTCCACGTCCGCCCCAACGCTGGCTACGACATCGCGTACGGAGCCCCATCGGCAGGAATCGGCCTCGAGGCCGGGTGGTCCGTCGGCCCGGCCGCCTCGCTCGGGCTACGCGTCTCCGGCGATGCCGTGTTCGTCGACGACCTCCCGTTCGCCGTCGCGTTCTACAGCGACGCCACCAGCGAGGGTGTGGGCGATGCCAGCGTGTACCGGCTCGGCCTCGAGGTCGTCGGCTACTGGGACCGGCCGGGCCGGCTCCGACCGTATGCCAAGGCCGGGTTGGTGACCGAGCTCGAGCGGATCGCGCGTCCCGACCTCGAGGTCCAGTCGGCCTGGACCGACGCCGTCGCCGGTCTCGGCCTCGAGGTCGGACGCGTCTACCTCGAGGGCACGCACGGCTTCGGCGACGCGAGCCGCCGCCGCGTGGCGGTCGGCGTCCGGCTGTAGCGACCTCGAGGACGAACACCGACACCATAGCAGGCCGTGGCGCGTCGAGATTCTTCGACTCCGCTGCGCTCCGCTCAGAATGACGATACGGGGACGGGCTCTTCCTCGAGAGCTCGGGCCTCGAGGTCGGGAACCCCGAACCCCTAATCGCGGCTCGTCCGCTCGCCTTGGAGGAAGTCCATGGCGTCGGCCACCATCGACGGGCTCCCGATGTAGACCGGGCACCGGTCGTGCAGCGCGCCCGGCTTCACGTCGAGGACGGGGCCGTCGCCCGTCTCCGCGCGTCCGCCGGCCTGCTCCACGATGAACGCCATCGGGTTCGCCTCGTACATCAGGCGGAGCT
>NZ_JBARYR010000375.1:0-2371 GCF_049648075.1 Rubrivirga sp.
ACCTCGCCGTCCGAGTCCGCCACGTCCTTGACGACGGCCTTGAGCCGGTCCTCGAACTCGCCGCGGTACTTGGCGCCCGCGATCAGCGCACCCATGTCGAGCGACAGGATCCGCCGGGACTGCAACCCCTCAGGCACGTCGCCCTCGACGATCCGGATGGCCAGGCCCTCCGCGATCGCCGTCTTGCCGACGCCCGGCTCGCCCACCAAGACAGGGTTGTTCTTGGTCCGCCGCGACAAGATCTGCAGCACGCGCCGGATCTCGTCGTCACGGCCGATCACGGGGTCGATCTGGCCCTTCCGGGCCGCGTCGTTGAGGTCGCGGGCGTAGCGGTTGAGCGCGTCGTACTTCGACTCAGCGTAGGGGTCCGAAACGCGCTGGCCACCTCGGACGTCGCGCAAGACCTCCAAGAGCGCCTCTTTCGTGACGCCCTGGCTCTCGAGCGCGTTCGCCGTCGGCCCGTCGCCCTGGGCCAGCGCCATCAGCAGGTGCTCCGTCGCGACGTACTCGTCGCCCAGCGCGTCGGCGTCCTCGAGGGCGAGGTCGAACGCCTTGTTCAGTTCCGTCCCGACGTACTGGCCCGACACGGACGAGCCGGTCACGGTCGGCAGCTTGTCGATGGCGCGGTCGACGAGCGCCCCGAGCGTGTCGGCGTTGGCGCTGAGCCGAGAGAGCAAGGTGTGGACCAGGCCACCTTCGTCGTGCAAAAAAGCCTTCAGCAGGTGGGCCGGCTCGACGCCCTGGTGGTTCTTGCTCTGGGCGACCTCGAGGGCGGACTGGACGGCCTCTTGGGCCTTGACGGTAAACTTTTGGAGGTTCATGAATCAGTGTCAGGGTGGCCGGACACAGGGCCGGCGCAGGTACGGGTTCGTTCGCGAGAGGGGAGAGCACACGGCGTGCCACGAGCGCGGGGCTGTCACCGTGTCAGCCGTTATTGGGCGCGTATGGCCAGCACACTTGAGTCGAGCCCTCAACCTCCGATACAGAGAGTGTTCCTAGAAGCGAATGGCAACTCCGTCACGATCCGCCGCGAGCCCCAAATCGCTCGTCCCATTCCGTCTGCTGGTCGCCGCCGGCGGGCTCCTTCTGGTGGTGTTCTGGGGTTTCTTGCGCCTGACCGGGTCCCCGGCGCAGCACCCAGGATGGGCGTGGGCGGTCATGGGAGTGTGGACCGTGGGCATGGTCGCGGCCTCGTTCGTGGGCACGTGGTCGAAGCAGGCCGTCGTTCGATGCGCGATCCTGCACCCGTCTGTCATCGCCGTCATCGGGACGTGGCTGGGCGTCCGTGCAGGCTTCGACGCTCCCATCTCATTTGGAGTCAGCGCTGTCCTGATCGCGGCCGGCCTCGCGATCGCGATCTACGCCCGGACTCGGAAATCGCTCCAGGTCCTGACCGCGTCTCTTGGGGTCGCCCTCAGCGGCGTCGCGCTCGCTACCGGAGGGTTCGTGCTCGATGTCGGGCTGTTCTCATTCTTTGTGGTCTCCGTGTCCGTCGGCGTCTACATGGCGGGAATCGCCAGGCTCGTCGTCCTCGACCAGTTGAGGACGGGGCGAGACGAAGCTGCTGCTCAGCGAGTCATGCTCCGGTCGATCATCGACGCGATCCCCGACGTCGTCGTGGTGAACGATACTGAGGGGCGCACGATGATGCGAAACCAGGCCACCGTCGAGCTTCTCGGACTGTCGTCGACCAGCGAAGGCATCGGTGACAGCGCGTTCGACCCGTTGCCTCCAGACCAAGCTCGGTACGAAGCGTCGCTGCAGCGGTCCGTGGTAGAAGGGAGGAAAGACATCGTGCACGACGAGCGAGAGCACCAGATCAACGGGGAGACAGCCTGGCTACGGGGCTCTCGCGTCCCACTCCACTCTTCCGATGGCTCCATCTCCGGCGTCGTCGGCGTCTTCCGAGACGTAAGCGTCGAGAGAGCCGCTCAGGCCGAGATCGAGGCGCAGAGGAAGTTGCTGCGGACCGTGGTCGACGCGATCCCAGACCACATCTACGTCAAGGACACCGAGGGCCGCGCCACGCTCCGGAACACGGCCAGCGCTCGTGCCCTCGGCTTCGAGGACCCCGACGAGTCCGTCGGGCGAGCCGACGCAGAGGACTCGCCCGAGCTCGGACGTAGGGCCGGCACCGACGACCTGCGCGTCATCTTGACGGGCAAGGCCATTCGTGACAAGGAAGAGCCACGCGACCAAGGCGGCTGGCTTCTCACCACCAAGGTCCCGCTCCGCGACGCCGGTGGCGAGGTCGTCGGGCTGGTCGGGGTGTCCCGCGACATCACGGCGTGGAAGCAGGCCGAGGCGGAGCTCCGGGAGGCGAAGGAGGCCGCGGAGTCGGCGACCCGGGCCAAGAGCGAGTTCCTGGCCA
>NZ_JBARYR010000376.1:0-2302 GCF_049648075.1 Rubrivirga sp.
CCCTCTCCGTGCGGAGCAACGGTCGTGGTTTCGGTAGTAGTGTCGGAGGTCGCAGCGGAATCACCGCAAGCAGTGAAGGCGAAGGTGAAAGACAGGACCAGCAGCAGGGCGGTCATTGATTTAAAAAAACGCATGGTTGAGTGGATTTTGGAGCAGTACTCCGGGTAAATGGTTGGTTGTGATCGTCTTTGCCTCAACGGGCATTGTACGCTGCTCATCCGATACATCTATTCGCCTGGTGTAGCCGGACAAAAGTTCATCGGATGCGTCAGCGCACTTTATAGTTCCTCGGTCACGCTCCCGCACTTCAGCATCTTGTCGCCGAAATAAGGGTTGCGAATTTGTTCATCGTCACTCAGCCAGTTCGCCCCGGCAGTATCGAAGGCCATCGGGCAATGCTGCACGTAGTAGGTACCGTCCACCCCGAAGGCCGTCAGGGCATTAATCAGCGCCTGGGACAAAAAGCCAAACTGCTCCCGCTGAGCCTCCACATCGTCTTTCTTCAGCAGCGTATTTGCATGGGCTTCCATCGCTTCCATTTGCTGCATCCAGTAAACATGTGCATCGCCCTTTACTTTCATCATGTCGACCTTGGCCAACATTTCCCTCAGTGATACCAGTAGCGTTTCGTCCGCCAGTTCGGTAGCGACCATCCGGTCCTTCAGCGGAAGGTAGGCTTCAACAACTTTACCCAACTGCGCTCGAAAAGCTTCCGGTGTATCCTCCCGGTAATCCGGTATAGCTACGGCGGTGACACCCTCGGTTTCTCGTCCCTGAATCAGCACGTCCCGATTCATCATGCTTGCTTTATTATTTAGCTGTGCCGAGGCATCAATTTGAAAGGCTCCGTTTACCACCACCCGGTCGCCAGCGGCCAGCCCCTCTGTTATCCGGTAGCCCTCCCCTACCCGCTCACCAACGGTGACTTCCCGGAACTCATAGGTAGGTACTTCCATGTCAGGCAACTCCACATAAGCGACGGAGCGCTCGCCCGTCCAAAGCACGGAGGAACGAGGAACAATCAGTTCATCGCCACCTGCCACGTCTCCCCTCTCCCGAGGAGAGGGGCCGGGGGAGAGGGAAACGGTTCCCTCAATAAACATCTCCGGCTTCAACCGCCCCCGCCGGTTATTCACCTCCGCTCGCACCGCCGCCGTCCGCGTCGTTGGGTCAATCACCGGATCGATGAAGGTCACCCGCGCGTTGTAAGTCTCCCCCGGCCGGGAAGCAACGGTAAACGATACTTTATCGCCAACGTCGATTTTCGCCAGGTCCGCTTCGTAGGCATCAAACAAGGCCCAGAGGTTACTCAGGTTGGTGTAAGTGTACAGCGCGCCTCCGGCCTGCACATACTCCCCGACCTCGGCCTTCGTTTCCAGAATCGTACCGCTACGGTCGGCGTAAATCGGAAAATTATTGATGACTTCGCCGCTTTCTTCCAATTCCGCAATCTGCTCGTCGGTTACCTCCAGGTTACGCAGTTTCGCCCTGGCGGCGGCCACCAGTTCCGGGTTTACGTCGGCAAACTTCCTCGCCTGCAACAACTCTTCCTGAGCAACGACTAGGTCGGGGGAATACACCGTCGCAATCCGCTGGCCGGCGCGGACTTGCTCACCGGAAAAGGAAACGAATAGTCGTTCTACCCGTCCGCCAAATTCTGATACTTCTACGGCCGCCGTCCGCTCGTCCGGCGCAAGTCGACCGGTTAGCTGGATGGTCCGGTCAGCATTGCTCTTCGCCCCATCCATCGCACCCGCGGCCGCGCCCCTATTCGCTTCAGGATTACCGACAACCACCGTCCGCACCCGCGCCATCGCAACCGCCGCCTCCGTCATCGTCAGTACCGCCGGATCGGTAGAATTACCCGTTTGCAACGGAATAAGATCCATTCCACACAGCGGACAATCGCCCGGCTCGCCTTGCTGAATTTGTGGGTGCATCGAGCACGTCCATATCTGTGCCTCTCCGTCACCTTCGTCCATGGCTTCATGGTCGTGATCAGCGTGTTCATCCATTACTTCGGCCTCGCCACTAAACAAAAAATAGCCGGTTAGCAAACCCAGGACTAATGCTCCCACAAGGTAAATTATCGTTCGAGTATTCATGCTTATTAATTTATGAGGTAGCGATCAATTACCGCTCGTTGTGTAAGAATGATCGTTTGTGCCAGCACCGTTTTCGTGCGGTACCCGATCAGTTGGTTTTCCAATCGCAGCAGTTCATCAAAAGCCCGTTTGCCGTTGGCAAATTCACTCCGGGCGATGGATACCGTGGCGTCGATCACCTGCGATTGTTCCCGTAG
>NZ_JBARYR010000377.1:0-9511 GCF_049648075.1 Rubrivirga sp.
GCCGTCGTGGGGGCCGCCCTCGAGGCCGCGCCGATCCCCATCGACGACAACATCCGCGTCCCGCTGCTCTCCGGGCTCGCGATGCTCGGCGCGGCGGCGATCCTGTAGCCGTCCTCGAGGACGGCTCAGCGGAGGCTTGTCACAGCGCGCAAACGGCCAGCACGCTCACCTCCCGCAATCCGTCCGCCCTCGAGGTCGTGGGAAACCGCCGTACACTCGGCCACCTCCTTCCCCGCTCGTGCTCACCCGACTCACCCGCCGCGCCGAGGCCGTCGCCCGACTCGCCGTCGAGCTCGAGCCGATGCCGCAGCCGCCGCTCCGCCCGACGCGCTACCCGGTCGTGTTTATGCACGGGTTGGGCGCGCTCGCGAACCTGATGCAAGGCGGCGTGCTCCACGCCGAGGCGATGCACCTTCGAGGACGCGGCGTCCAGGCCTACGCGCCCCACGTCAACCCGTACGACTCCGTCACCGTCCGGGCCGCCACGTGGGCGGAGCGCCTCGAGGTCGTCTTCGAGGAGACAGGCGCGGAGATGGTGAACCTGGTCGGGTTCTCGTCCGGCGGCCTCGATGCGCGTCTCCTGGCACGAGAAGCGGAGTGGACCGCCCGGATCGCGAGCCTGGTCACCGTGTCGACGCCGCACCGGGGCTCGGACCTCGCCTCCTACGTCTTGGACCGGCCGGAGCGGCTCCGGTCGTGGGCGATGGGGATTATGGAGTTCGTCGGCCGCGCCGCCTACGAAGAAGCACTCCCCCACCCCGACGACGCCCTCGAGGAGCTAACGCCCGACGCCGTCACCGCTCGGTTCCCGCCCGACGAGCTCATCCCGGACGCGTGGTGCGCGAGCTACGACAGCGCGGCCGGGAAGGACACCGAGGTCCCGATCTACGCCCCGCTGATCGTCCCGAACCGCATCCTGTACGGCCTGGCCGGCGTCAACGACGGCATCGTCCCGACGTCCTCGATGGTCTGGGGAGAACACTTGGGCACCCTCGAGGCCGACCACGCCAAGCAGATCGGCCTGCGGCTCGCGCCGACGACCGGCTACGACTCCTACGCGTTTTTCGAGGCCCACGCCGAGCGCTTGCGGGACCGCGGTTTGTGACCTCTCGGCCGTGAACACGGCGGACGCCGAGACGTTGGCAGAGCCCCCCTCTCGTCTCATGTCTGCTCCCATCCCCGGCAACGTCCTGGTCGCCGAACCGCCGATGGCGGACCCCAACTTCCGGCGGACCGTCGTCCTGATCTGCGAGCACACGACATCGGGCTCGTTCGGCCTGGTGCTGAACCGCCCGACCGGCCTCGCCCTCTCCCAGGCCACCGACGAGACGTTCGACTTCGACGCCGAGCTGTGGGCCGGCGGCCCCGTCCAGCCGGACACGCTCCACTATCTCCATCCGTACCCCGACCTCGACGGCGCCTTGCCCGTCCTCGAGGGCGTGTTCTGGGGCGGCGAGTTCGAGGAGATCCGCGCCGGCCTCGAGGACGATCGCCTCGACAAGGATCGCGTCCGGTTCTTCGTCGGCTACTCGGGATGGGGCGAGGGGCAGCTGGACGCGGAGGTGGACGAGGGCGCCTGGATCGTCCTCGAGGGCGCGCCCGACCTGGTCTTCGCCGACGGCGACGACGCGCTCTGGCGCCCAATCCTGCGCCAGATGGGCGGCGAATACGCCTTGCTCTCGACGTTCCCGGACGACCCGCGACTGAACTGAGGAATTAGGGAATGTGCGGCCTCGAGGACGGGGCGGCGCGTCCAGACGTGAAACTATTTCGCGACCTCGTGGCCGCGCGCGACCATCCCTCAGTCCACCAGGTCGTTCTCCAAGGCGTAGCGCGTGACCTCGGCGTTCGAGCCCATCCCCATCTTCTCCAGCAGGCGCGCTCGGTACGTCGAGATGGTCTTGACGCTGAGCGACAGCTCCTCCGCGATCCCGCCGACCGCGACGCCGGACGCAAGCATCCGCATCACCTGGAACTCCCGGTCCGAGAGCGCAGCGTGGGGCGCCGCGTCGGGATCCGTGTCGAGCGAGTCCAGAAGCGATTCGGCCAGGGTCTGGGTCAGGTACCTCCGCCCCGACGCCACGCGCCGGACCGCGTCGACCAACTCGTCCTCGGCGCTCTCTTTCGTCAGATAACCGGAGGCACCCGCCCGGACGATGCGCACGGCGTACTGGTCCTCGGGGTGCGCCGACAGCACCAGGATGCCCAGGCCGGGGTGCTCCGACCGCAGCGTCTTGACCAGGTCTAGCCCGTTGGGACCCGGCATGTTCATGTCCGTCACGATGACGTCGGCGGCGGTATCGCGGACCGCCCGGATCAGCTCGTCGCCGGACGCGACCTCGAGGACGACTTCCAAGCCGTCGGTCTCGTTGAGGAGCTCCGTCAGTCCGCGGCGGACCAACGTGTGGTCGTCCGCGATGGCGATCCGTGTCATGCGTCAGGGGGCGAATAGGGCAACGTACACTCGACCACGGTCCCCTGTCCGGGCGTTCCCTGCACGTCGAGGGTGCCACCGAGCGCAGCGGCGCGTTCTCGCATTCCCAGCAGCCCGAGAGAGCGTTGCCGGAGTTGGGACGCGTCGAACCCCTGACCATCGTCCGAGACGACCAGACGGAGGGAGTCGAGGCCGAGGACGAGCGTGACGGCGACGCGGCCGGCCTCGGCGTGGCGGACCACGTTTGTGAGCGACTCTTGGAACACCCGAAACGCTGCCGTCGCGACGTCTCCGGGCGGCTCGGACGCGCCGTGAACGTCGCAACGGCAGCGCGTCCCTGTCCGCTCCTCGAAGCGATGCGTCTGCCACTCGACGGCGCTCGCGAGTCCGAAGTCATCGAGGACGCCAGGCCGGAGGTCCGTCGCGATGCGACGCGTCTGCCGAAGCGTCTCGTCGATCGTCTGGCGCAGGTCCGTCAGGCGGTCTCGGACCTCCTGATCGTCGGGAGCGTGCCGACCGAACCAGCCGGCTCCAAGGCGAACGGCCGTCAGCTGCTGGCCGATCACGTCGTGCACCTCTCGGGACAGGCGCGTCCGCTCGTCTTCTCGGACCTCTTGCAGATGGCTCGCCAAGGCACGGAGCTCCGCTTGCGAGGCCTCGAGGGCGATCTCGTTCTCGCGCAAGTCCGTGATGTCGCGCAGGATGGACAAGACCTCGCCGGGACCGGCCGATACCATTCGGACCTCGCGGTACCGCGTCCGGCCATCGACCTCGACGGTGTATTCGTACGACGACGGCTGGCCAGTAAGCCGCAGCATCGTGACGGACGCGTCGAACTGCCCGGCGAGCTTGGCCGGGATGACGTCGTGGAGCTTGCGACCGACCAAGCTCTCGCGCGGGTATTCCGTCGCGAATGGGTCTGGGACGTGCGTGTCGAGGACGGTCCCGTCGTCGGTAAGACGCGTGACGACGTCGGGCAGCGCGCGGACGACGGTGCGGTACCGGTCGGGGAGCAACGACATGCTTAGGCGATGACAGGGTCGAGCCGTCGGACGACTCGAGTCAGGGCTCCGACCGCGTCCTCGAGATCGGCAGCGGTCGTGGTGCGTCCCAGGCTCAGGCGGACCGTCGCAGCGGCCGTCTCCCGGCCCAGTCCAAGGGCCGTGACGACGTGGCTCGGCTCCAGCGCTCCGCTCGTGCACGCGCTTCCCGCCGAGGCATGGACGCCCTCGAGGTCGAGCGCCGTCAGCAGCATCTCACCGTCGAGAGGGCCGCTCGGCCCCGGCCGGAAAGACACGTTCAGGATGTGGGGCGCGGCCTCGGACGGCGTGTTGACCACGATTTGGTCCCCGAACGCAGCGCCCAGCCGCGACCGAAGCTCGTCCCGTAGGCGTGACAACCGCTCGGCCTCGAGGACGCGGTCCGCCTCCGCAAGCCGCAGAGCCGTCGCGAACCCGACGATCGCAGCCACGTTTTCCGTCCCGCCCCGACGGCCGCGCTCCTGCGCCCCGCCCGTCTGCATCGCGGAAAACGGCGTCCCGGACCGCACGTACAGCGCCCCGACGCCCTTCGGCCCGCCCACCTTGTGCCCCGACAGCGAGAGCAGATCGACCTCGAGGTCGTCGACGCCAAGCGGCAAGAGCCCGGCCGCCTGCACGGCGTCGGTGTGAACCAGCGGCGCCCTCGAGGACGACCGGCCCTGGAGAGCCGTCGCGACGTCACGGATTCGGTGGACCGTCCCGATCTCGTTGTTGACCAGCATCAGCGAGACCAGCCCGGTCTCGTCAGTCACGGTTTGGAGGACGGACTCGGGAGAGACGCGCCCTTCGCCATCGACCTCGAGGACGGTGACGGGATGGCCCTCGGCCTCGAGAGCGCGCGCCGTGTCGAGGACCGCATGGTGCTCGGCGGATGACGTCACCAACCCGGGTCGTCCGGTCGCGCGGAGCGCCTTCCCGGTCAAGACGCCGCGGATGGCCGCGTTGTCGGACTCGGTGCCGCCGGACGTGAACACGACCTCGCCGGGCTCGCACTCGAGGACGGCTGCGACCTCGACGCGCGCGTGCTCGACGGCGACGCGGGCACGCCGTCCGGGTCCGTGCAACGACGAGGGGTTGGCCCAGCCGTCGCGCAGATGCGGCAGCATCGCCTCGAGAGCCTCGGGGCGGAGCGGGGTCGTAGCGGCGTGATCGAGGTACGGCACGGGCCACTAACCTCCGCACTCCGCGAAAGCTCCGCTCTACCAATGTAGGACGACTCGACCTCGAGGACGCGCTCGTGCGTTCGCCCTCGAGGTCGATGTGCTACTCGGCGGCCGGGTCTTGTGTGACGACGGCGCCCGTCCAGGTCGTCGCACCCGCGTCCGTCGAGGCTGGTGCGCCGAAGCCGACGGCTCCGATCGAGGCGCCGTCTCCGCTCGCGCCGTCGCCCGTCGAGGACGGGGTCACGGCGGTCGCGAAGTACTCCTCGGTGGTGAAGCTGTCGACCTGGATGGCGTCGTTGCGAGCTTCTTCAGCGCGCTCCAAGAGCACCGCTTCGTCGGCCGTGATGATGCCGGCCTCGAGGGCGGCCGGGATCAGCGTGGCGGGGTGCTGCTTGGGGAGCTGACGCGAGCGGATGGCCGCCTTGATCTTCGAGACGACGCCCTCGGCCTGGTAGCACAGGCGCATGGCGCTCTCGAAGCGGCCCAGCGCGTGCTCCGGGTCGAGCGTGGTGAACACGGCGCCGAAGTGGCGGTCGCGTTGCTCGCCCGGGACCTGCATCGCGCGGGCCACCTTGCCGCCGGTCTTGTCGGACGGCATCGAGCTTAGACGGTTGAGGCGGCTCCACGCCGCGAGAGGTCCGCGGAAGAACCACGTCGCGCCCGGCACCTGGAGGTTGGCGAACAGGCCGTCGAACGCGTCTTGGATCTGGGCGAACGCGTACTGCATCGACCAGTCGAGGAACGCGCGGTCCTCCTTGGGCTGACCTTCGGCATCGAAGCGCTTGAGCACGGCCGTGCCGAGGTACATCCACGAGAAGATGTCAGCGAACCGGCCGGTCAGCTTCTCCTTCCGCTTGAGGTCGCCGCCGAGCGTCCCCATCGCAACGTCCGCCAGGAACGCGAACGTGGCGCTCGACCAGGCCATCTTGCGCCAGTACTTCGCGGCCGGGCCGGAGACCGGCGAGCCGGCGAGCCAGCCGCGCGTTAGTGACAGACCGACGCCTCGGAAGCCGTTGCGGACGACGTGGCCGATGTGAGGCCAGAACGCGGCGTCGAATGCCTTGACGTCGTGGTCCATCAACGCGCGCATCTCTTTCAGCGCGTACGGGTGGCACCGGATCGCGCCCTGCCCGAACACCATCAGCGTCCGCGTCAGGATGTTCGCGCCCTCGACGGTGATCGAGACGGGGATGCCTGCGTAGGCCCCTGCGATCGGGTTGCGAGGGCCGCGCGAGATCGCGTTGCCGCCCAGGATGTCCATCGCGTCGTTGCACGCCTTCCGGAACAGCTCGGTCGTGTTGTACTTCATCATCGCCGTCACGACGGCCGGAGCAGCGCCCTGGTCGAGCCCACCGTTCGTGTATCGACGCGCGGCCTCCATGACGTAGGCGTAGCCACCGATCCGAGCCAACGGCTCCTCGATGCCCTCGAACTTGCCGATGCTCAGGCCGAACTGCTTGCGGATCAGCGCGTGGGCGCCAGCCACCCGGGCCATCTGCTGCGTTCCGGCCGTCGCAGATGCGGGCAGCGAGATGCCGCGTCCAGCGGCGAGAGACTGCATCAGCATGCGCCAGCCGCGACCGGCGCCCTCGACGCCGCCGATGATCGCGTCCTCGAGCTTGACGACGACGTCCTCGCCCTCGGTCGGGCAGTTCCAGAACGGGACGCCCAGCGGGTCGTGTCGCTTGCCCAGGATGACGCCCTCGTTCGTGGTCGGGACGAGCGCGCAGGTGATGCCGAGCTCCGTGCCCTTGCCCAACAGGTTGTCGGGATCGAACATCTTGAACGCGAGGCCCAGGACGTCGGAGATGGCCGCGAGGGTGATGTAGCGCTTGCGCCAGTTGAGCCGGAGGTACAGCTCGCCGTCGTCGCCCTTGAACACGTCGCCGCGCGACGAGATGGCGCCGGCATCCGATCCCGCTCCGGGCTCCGTGAGCGCGAACGACGGGATGACCTCACCGACCGCCAGCTTGGGCAGCCAGTGGTCTTTCTGGGACTGTGTCCCGAAGTGCGACAGCAGCTCGGCGGGACCGAGGGAGTTGGGCACCATGACCGTGATCCCCAACGTCGAGGACGCCGACGACATCTTGGCGACGACGGCGCTGTTCAGCGACGGGCTAAAGCCGTGCCCTCCGTACTCCTTTGGGACGATCAGCCCGAAGAACCTGTCGTCCTTGAGCTTTTGCCAGACCTGCGGCGGCAGGTCGCGGCGCTGCCAGATCTCCCAATCGTCCACCATCTGGCAGACCTCCTCGACCGGCCCGTCCAAAAACGCCTGCTCCTCAGCGGTGAGCCCCGCGTACGGCTCGGCCAGCAACTTCTTGCCGTCCGGCTTGCCCGAGAACAGCTCGCCCTCGACCCAGACCGTGCCGGCGTCGATGGCCTCCTGCTCGGTCGACGAGATGACGGGCAAGAACTGCATCTTCTCCATCAGCGACATCACCGCGCCTGAGAGCAGGCGGCGGATCGGCGTGATCACGAAAACCGCCGACAGGACGGCGAACACCGCGATGACAGCGACCGGCGCTCCGAATCCGACGAGCGCAACCAGGCCGGCAGCAGCCCAGACCCATAGCGGTGCCCCGGTAAAGCCGAGCGCGAACAAGACCAGCAACACGCCGAGGGCGGCGGCCCAGACGGGCGTGCTGGCAAAAATGTCGAGAGCGTCCATGTGTCGTAGGAGAGGCGAGTGACGGGTATCGGAGGTTAACGCTGTAAACCGAAATTACAAAGCTCGAATGCGGATCCCGGAAACCCCGCCGCCCTAGGCCTTGTCGAGAAGGGATACCGCCTACGACACCCACACATGGCCGACTCTGTCTCCTGGTCTTTGCAGCACCTCCCCCGCCAAGCGGGCCGCGTCGCCGTCGTGACCGGCGCGAACTCCGGCATCGGACTGGAGACCGCTCGCGGACTCGCGTCGCTCGGCATGACGGTGATCCTGGCCTGCCGCGACCTCGACCGAGGCCGGGCCGCCCTCGAGGACGTCAAGCACTCCCTCCCAGGCGCCGACCTCGAGGTCCGACAGCTCGACCTGGCGGACCTCGCGTCCGTCGAATCGTTCGCGGGCACCTTCCAAGACGGCGACCGCCTCGACGTGCTGGTCAACAACGCGGGCGTGATGGCCGTGCCCGAGCGGACGGAGACGGCCGACGGGTTCGAGACGCAGTTCGGCGTCAACGTGCTCGGCCACTTCGCGCTCACCGCCCGCCTGCTACCCGCCGTCCTCGAGGGCGGCACGGGGCGCGTGGTGTGGCTCGCGAGCATCGCACACAAAGAGGGACGGATCACGCTCGAGGACCTGAACAGCGAGCGGTCCTACGACCCGTGGCAGGCCTACCAGCAGAGCAAGCTGGCAGATCTCATGCTGGCCTTCGAGATCGACCGGCGCATGGGCGACCGAGTCCTCAGCGTTGCTGCGCACCCGGGCCTCTCGGCCACGGAGTTGACCGAGGACATGACCGCGGGCTCACGTGTCAAGGCGACGATCGCGAACGCCGTTCTTCCACTCGTGGCCATGCCGGCGTGGAAAGGCGCGCTCCCCACGCTCGTCGCCGCGGCCGATCCCAACGTCGAGGGCGGCGCGTACGTCGGGCCGCAGGGGTTTCAGGAGATGCGCGGCACGCCTGGACTAGCCGACGTGGCGCCCCAGGCCCGCGACCTCGAGGTCGCCCGCGAGCTGTTCGAGGCGTGCGAGCGGCTGACAGGACTCGAGATGCCGGTGTAGCTGGAGGGATGCGGGACAGAGGGGTGGAGGGATCGGGTGACGTAAAGACTGGAGCCCATCCCTCCATCCCGTGTCCCTCCGCCCCTCATCCGGCCTCGAGGACGGCGGTGCGCAGCGCAGGGAGGTGCTGGTACAGGTTCTCGCCGGGACACGCCGTCTGACCCGGCGCGCGGTCGAGGTGGCTCGCGACGGCGTCGGCCGGGACCTCCCATCGCTGGGCGAGGGCGACGACCAAGCGCGTGAGGCTCGACATCTGGGCCGGCGTCGGCTCCGTCTCTTCGAAGTTGCCCTCGACCACGATCTGGATGTGGCCCGTAAGCGGGTAGGTCGTGTTCGTCTCGCCCTCGAAGCGAACGTCGCGGCCCTCGACGACCTGGCCGTCTGCGGCGATGTAGTAGTGGTACGGGACGTCGGGCCAGACGGCCTTGGGGGAGCCGTCGCCGAGCGGGCCGTCGGAGACGGAGAAGGCTTGGAGGCTCCGCAGCTTGTCGGCGTTCGACCTCGAGGGCGGGTGCGTGTCGTAGGTGTGGTGGACCGTGATCTGGTCCGGCGTGTGCGGCCGCATCGGGCCGGTCGGCGGGTTGGCACCCCACTCGGCCCGCGTCAGGTATGAGAGATCCGTCGGCAGGCCGTCCCGGTTGGCGGGCGCTTGCGAGGACGCGCAGGCGCCCACGACGACGGACAAAAGGAGCAGAGCGGCGCGCATGGGTGCATCGAGGACAGGCCTCGAGGATACACCGCAGCCGCTCGCCCTCGAGGGCGCTCAGAGCACCAACCGGCGAAAGCGCTCGGCGTAGGTCCGGCTGATGCGGACGCGGTGGCCGCCCTCGAGGAGCGCGTCGTAGCCGCCGCTCCCATCGCTCTCTAGGTGGCGGACGGCCGAGATCGAGACCAAGGCCGAGCGGTGGACGCGCACGAACCGATCGGAAGGCAGGCGCGCCTCGACCTCGCCGATCCCGACGCCGGCCAAGAGCGGGCGGCCGGTCGTGTGGAGGCGGGCGTAGTTGCCCTCGGCCTCGACCCAGACGATGTCGTCGACGGAGACCGCGACCAAGCGGTCGCCGGAGCGGACCAAGAGCCGGTCGGCCTCGAGGCCGCGGGAGACGGCGCGGGCGTCGTCCGGCGTGAGCCGGGCTTGGGCGTGGAG
>NZ_JBARYR010000378.1:0-1625 GCF_049648075.1 Rubrivirga sp.
GCGTCAGGGAGTTCGGTGTAGTACAAGAAGTCGTCCGCCGATGGCGAGGTGGCGCTGCCCTGGTAGGCGAAGAAGGCGTCGCCGGCGAACTCCGACAAGATGAACCCGCCCTCGACGAGCATGAGGCTTCCGTGCGACGGGTCCGCGAGTGCCATCGTGTTGATGTTCGCGGTCACGACGGTCCCTGCCTCGAGGGCGTTGAGCGTGACGGTCACGATGCCGTCGAAACTGCCTTCAGCAATCGTGCCGTTCGCGCTGGTCGTGTAGTCAGAAAAGTTGATCTGGGTGCCGTCCACGACGTCCGTCAGCAGGACGAAGGAAAACTCCTCACCGTCGTTGCCGCCCACCGAGCTGGACCCGCCATTGACAGGCGCGACCGCGATGATCGCGAGGTCGCCTGGGGACAGCTCCGTCCCCAGGTCAACATCGATATCGGTCACAGTGACGAAAACGTTGGCCGGGTCGGTGCCGGCGAAGTCGGCATCGCCGGTGGCGGCGCCGGTCGTGATCGTGACGGCCTGGTCCCCGTCGACCGTGGCGTCCTGGACGCCGGTCACGTCGAACGTCTGGGTCATGGTGCCTGCGGCGATAGTGACGGACGCCGGGACCGTCGCCTCGTCTGTGGCGCTGGACGCGAGCGGGATGGTCACGCTGGTCGCCGGGGCGCGCGAGAGGGTCACGGTGAACGTCCGCGATTCGTCCTCTGCAACCGCCTGGGGGGCGCCCGCGCTGCTCGACGGCGTGATGGTGATGGAAACAGCGCCGTCCGTGATGGTGAACGCGGCCGGCAAGTAGTCGCCGGGGTTGATGTTGGCGTTCTGGACGAAGTAGTTCGACGTGTCGTTGAACGCCGCGATCAACTCGGCCTTGGTGCCTTCCGTCGGAGCGTTGGTGCCCGCGTCGCGCGTGTCGTAGACGACGGTCCGGTTCGCAAACGACGTGGCTGCGTCGGCGCCGAGGGCCGACGGGGCCCCAGTCACACTCGTGCCAGCGTTCACGAAGAACAGGAAGTCGTCGGCCCGGCCCGCGACGGCGTTGGCGCCAGCAGTAAACCCGGCGCCCTGAAACCCGACGACGGAGTCGCCGCCGAACTGGGAAAGCCCGAACCCGCTCTCGCTCACCGTGACCGAGCCCTGCGTACCGTCCTCGAGGACGACAGACCCGCCGACGTTGATCGTGACCACGGTCCCAGCCGCGAGCGCGTTGAGCGTGACCAGAAGCTCGCCGTCCGTGCCGCTGTCGGAGAAAGAGTCCGTTCCTGCGTCGTAGTCGTAGTCGGAGAACCGGATCTGGGTCTCGTCCTCGACGGCCGTGAGCAGTACGAACGAGACCTGGTCGTTGATGCCGTCCACGTTGTACGGGTCGACCGCGATGATGGCGATGTCGCCTTCCTCGAGGGCGGTTTGGGCCACGGCGGTAACGCCCGAGAAGGCAGCGAGCCCCACAGCGAGAACGAGGCGTGAGAGGACGGTCGGACGGGGTAGCAAGCGCATAGAGCCACGAGAAACGGTGGCCCTAACCTATGGCACCGCGGCGGTCCAGTGGGAAGACGCTCGATGTCCGCCCTCGAGGGGCGGCCTCTACTCGTTCACCAGCTTGAGCGCCTCGAGGGCGCGGTCCCGAGC
>NZ_JBARYR010000379.1:0-4242 GCF_049648075.1 Rubrivirga sp.
CCCCTCGAGGACGACGAGCGGACCGCCCTCGAGGACGCGCTCCCCGTCGTCGAGCACCGGCTGAGGCCGGAGGCCCGCGCGGAGATCGCGCGCCGAGGGGTCTGGGAGGGCCAGCCCGGCCACTACCACACGACGACGGTCCGAGGGCGCGAGTGCGTGTTCGTGACCTACGACGGGCCGGTCGCCAAGTGCTCGCTCCAGCAGGCGTTCTGGGAGGGCAAGATCGGGTTCGAGAAACCGGTCTCGTGCCACCTCTACCCGATCCGCGTCGAGACGTACGGCGAGGGCGCCGACGCCACAGACGTGCTCAACTACGAGACCATCGAGCTGTGCAAGCCGGCCATCCCACACGGTCGCAAGACCGGCATGCAGGTCGCCGACTTCCTGGAGCGGCCTCTGACCCGGAAGTACGGTGCCGAGTGGGTCGCCAAGTTCCGGGCCACGCTCGCGCAACGCCGCCAAGACGTCGGCGTTGGTCCCGTTGCCGACCTCGAGCGCTGCAACGCCGACGAGTCTTAACCCCACCCCGCGCCATCCCGATACACGAGTCGGACCTCCGCCGCCATGCTCAACCTCCGACAGAACCAGAGCCTCCAGCAGAAGCTCTCGCCTCAGCAGATCCAGTACATCAAGCTGCTTCAGCTGCCCACGCTGGCACTGGAGCAGCGGATCAAGGCCGAGATGGAGCAGAACCCGCTCCTGGAGGAAGGCGAGGAGGAGGACGAGTTCCAGGGCGAGGACACGTCCCCCGATTCCGAGCTCTCCTCGGAGTCCTCGAGCGACGACGAGTTCGACTGGGACGAGTTCTTGAACGCGCCCGACGACCTCTACGGCTACAAGGCCCAGGTGGACCGCTCGGCCGAGGAGGACGAGCGCGACACGCCGATGGCGGCCATGTCATCCCTGGCCGAGGGCTTGCGGGACCAGGTCGGCCTGCTCGACCTCGACGAGACCGAGGAGTTGATCGCGGACCAGATCATCGGGTCGATCGACGAGGACGGCTACCTCCGGCGCCCCGTCGAGTCCATCTTGGACGACGTCATGTTCAACTTCGGCGTCGTCCTCACCGAGGCGGACGTCGAGCGCGTGCTCCACCGCATCCAACGGCTCGACCCGGTCGGCATCGCGGCCCGCGATCTGCGCGAGTGCCTGCTGATCCAGCTCGACATGATGGGCAACGAGGTGGACGGCTTGGAGAACGCCGTCGACATGATCCGGGACTGCTACAAGCAGTTCACGATGAAGCACTTCGACGCGATCAAGCGCAAGCTCGACCTCGACGACTACGACCTCAAAGAGGCGTACGACTTGGTCCGCAGCCTCGACCCCAAGCCGGGCGAGGGCGACTTCGCGGTCCAGACCAACTACATCACGCCCGACTTCACCGTCGAGCGCGACGGCGAGGACTTCCGGATCCTGCTCAACGGCCGCAACGCCCCCGAGCTCCGCGTCAACCGGCACTACCGGAACATGTGGAACGACCTGTCCGCCAAGAACACGAAGGGCGACGGCAAGGCGAAGGAGACCAAGGACTTCCTAAAAACGCGCATGGAGTCCGCGCGCTGGTTCATCAACTCGATCCAGCAGCGCCGCAACACGCTCCTGCGCGTGATGGAGGCCATCGTCCAGATCCAGCACGACTTCTTCGAGCACGGCGAGGGTCACCTCAAGCCGATGATCCTGAAGGACATCGCGGACATCATCAAGATGGACATCTCGACCGTTTCTCGCGTCGTCAACGGCAAGTACGTCCAGACCGAGTACGGCGTCTACGAGCTCAAGCATTTTTTCAGCGAGGGCATCACCGGCGACGACGGCGAGGAGGTCTCGAACAAGGAGGTCAAGGCCATCCTGGAGCGCGTCGTCTCGGAGGAGGACAAGACCAAGCCCTGGAGCGACCAGAAGCTGGCCGACCTGCTCAAGGAGGAGGGCTACCCGATCGCTCGCCGGACGGTGACCAAGTACCGCGAGCAACTGAACATCCCGGTCGCCCGTCTCCGCCGCCAGATCGTGCTCGCGTAGCGCGTCCTCGAGGACGACCCAGCCGGACCTCGACCGGCATTCTATGTCTGGGGGAGCCCGGACGGCGCACGTGCGTTTGGCGCCCCGATGCCCGACCGCACTCCCGACGACGTCCGCGTGGCCGTCGACCGAGCCCTCGCCCGGCTGTCCCTCGAGGACGCCGCGGAGGCGCCGCGCCAGCTCGCGGTCACGCTCGCGCTCGCTGAAGACCTGAGCGCCGAGGAGGCCCTGTCGAGATGCGGCCTCGAGGTCCCGACGCGTCCTCGAGGCGCGACCATCGCCTTCGTGCGCATTCCGCCGGGCGGACTGTTCCGGCACCACGGCGTCCGCTACCGGAAGGTGGTCGCCCGCGTGGCACGGCGGCTCGCGACGGGCGCCCCCAACGCGTACCCCGTCGGGGGAGGCGAGGGCCGCAACTTCCTCCCGACCGACCGAGTCGGGCTGGTCGCAGCGGTCCGACGCCGGGCTGCGTAGCCGTCCTCGAGGGCGAGCGGGCAAGGCGTAGCGTGCAGGCTGAGGGAGTGCGGCGTAGACTCCGCCATCCTCCCCGCAACCGCATGGACCTCGCCCTCGGCACGCTCGACTGGACCGTCATCGCCCTGTACTTCGCCGTCGTGTTCGGCGTGGCCATCGTCGGGACGTTGCGCGAGCGACGACAGTCGAACGAAGACGCCGAGGACTACTTCCTGGCCGGCCGCAACGTCGGGTGGTTCGTGATCGGCGCGTCGCTGTTCGCGTCGAACATCGGGTCGGAGCACCTGGTCGGGCTGGCGGGCTCGGGCGCGACGAGCGGCGTGGCGCCGGGCCAGTTCGAGGTTCTGGCCTCGATCATCCTGCTCTTGCTGGGCTGGGTGTTCGTCCCGTTCTACATCAAGAGCGGCGTGTTCACGATGCCCGAGTTCCTGGAGCGCCGCTACTCGACGGGCTCGCGGTGGTACCTCGCGACGGTGAGCATCCTGGCCTACGTCCTGACCAAGATCTCGGTCACCATCTTCGCCGGCGCTGTCGTGTTCTCGGCGATCGGCGTCCCGTTCTGGACGGGCGCTCTCATCGTCGTGATTGCGACCGGCGCCTACACCGTCTTCGGCGGCCTGCGAGCGGTCCTCTACACCGACCTGTTGCAGACGTTCGTCTTGATCGGCGGGGCCGCCGCGGTCACGTTCGCCGGGCTCAACGCGGTCGGCGGGTGGTCCGGCCTCGAGGCCGAGGTCGGGGCCGAGTTTTTCGACATGTGGAAGCCGGCGACGGACCCAGACTTCCCGTGGACCGGCATCCTGTTCGGCGCGCCCATCCTGGGCATCTGGTACTGGTGCACGGACCAGTTTATCGTCCAGCGGACGCTCTCGGCCAAGTCCATCGACGACGCCCGCCGGGGCACCATCTTCGCCGGCTTCCTGAAGCTGCTGCCCTTGTTCATCTTCGTCCTGCCCGGTATGTTGGCCGCGGCGATGGTCGCACAGGGACAGATCACGCTCGACAACCCCAACGAGGCGCTTCCCACACTCGTCTCGGCCTTGCTGCCGGTCGGGGCGCGGGGCCTGGTCATCGCCGGACTCCTGGCCGCGTTGATGTCGAGCCTGTCGAGCGTGTTCAACTCGTCCTCGACGCTGATCACGTGGGACGTCTACAAGCGCTTGCGGCCCGAGGCGTCGGAGCGCCAACTCGTCTGGGTCGGCCGCCTGTCGACGGTCGCGCTGACCGTCTTGGGACTGGCGTGGATCCCGTTCGTCGAGGCCGCCGAGGGCGGGCTGTACGTCTACATCCAGTCCGTCCAGGCGTACATCTCGCCGCCGATCGCGGCCGTCTTCCTGTTCGGACTGCTGTGGCCGCGGGCCAACGCCCAGGGCGCGCTCGCGTCCTTGTTGGTCGGCCTGGCGCTCGGCATCGGCCGGCTCGTCCTCGAGGCGATCAACGGGCCGGAGGGCAACGGGCTGGCCGACGGCTCGGTGCTGGCGCTGCTGGCCGAGGTCAACTTCCTGCACATCGCCATCGCGTTGTTCGCCGTCTGCACGATCGTGCTCATCACCGTCAGCCTGGCGACGTCGCCGCCGCCGGCCGAGAAGACGGCCGGGCTCACGTTCGCGACCGCCGACCAGCCGACGACCGGCTCGACGTACGACCTCGAGGTCGCGCCGTCGTCGGCGAGCGGCCGCCGCGTGGACGCGATCCTGACGGCGATCCTCCTCGCGTGCGTCGCCGCCATCTGGCTCATCTTCGCGT
>NZ_JBARYR010000380.1:0-1971 GCF_049648075.1 Rubrivirga sp.
GAGGCCCTCGAGGACGTGGTCGTGGACGCGACGCGGACGAGCCGCACCATCGCCGCGCTCCCGACGCGCATCGAGGTCATCGCCGGCGAAGAGATCGACGAGAAGGTGTCGATGGAGCCGTCGAACATCACGATGCTGCTCAACGAGTCGCCGGGGATCGTGGTCCAGCAGACGTCGGCGGTCTCGGCCAACGCCTCGATTCGGATCCAGGGGCTCGACGGGCGCTACACGCAACTCTTGAGAGACGGCTTCCCGCTCTACGGCGGCTTCTCTGGCGGGCTGTCGCTGTTGCAGGTCCCGCCGCTCGACTTGCGCCAGGTCGAGGTCATCAAAGGCCCGGCCTCGACGCTGTACGGCGGCGACGCGATCGCGGGGCTCGTCAACCTGGTGTCGAAGACGCCCGGCGCGCCGGGCACCTCGGAGCGGTCCCTCTTGCTCAACGCGACGAGCGCAGGCGGCCTCGATGCGGGCGCGTTTTTCGTGGGCCGCAGCGACCGGCTCGGCTACACGGTCCTGGCCTCCGCCAACGGGCAGCGCGCCTACGACGGCGACGGCGACGCGTTTACCAACCTGCCCCAAACGCGGCGCGTCACACTCTCGCCCCGCGCGTTCGTCTACCCGTCCTCGAGGACGACGGTCTGGCTCGGGCTCACCGGGACGGTCGAACAACGCGACGGCGGCGACCTCGAGGTCATCGAGGGCGAGGCGGCGGGCTACTCCGAGCGGAGCGAGAGCCAGCGCGTGACGTCGCAGGCGCGTCTGGACCACGCGTTCTCGGACCGGTTCTCGCTCACGCTCAAGCAGAGCACGAGCCTGTTCGACCGCGAGATCGCGCTGCCGGGCTACCGGTTCGAGGGCGCCCAGACGGCGACCTACTCGGAGGTCTCGGGACTCGGCCGGCTCGGCGCGCACAACGTCGTGGCGGGCCTCGACCTGCGGACGGACACCTTCGACCAGCGAGACGCCCTCGGCACCCCGCTCGACTACGACCACGTGACGGTCGGCGCGTTCGTTCAGGACACGTGGGACGTGAGCGACCGGCTCGCCCTCGAGGGCGGGCTCCGCGCCGATCTCCACGACGACTACGGAACGTTCGTGCTGCCCCGCGCCTCGGCGCTCGTTCGCGTGTCGGACGCCGTCTCGGTTCGCGCGACGGGCGGTCTCGGCTACAAGGCGCCGACGGTGTTTCTCGAGCCGTCCGAGAGCCAGGCCTTCCGAGGCGTCTTGCCGCTCGGCGACCTCGAGGCCGAAACGTCGGCCGGCGCGACCGTGGACGTCAACGTGCAGACGGTGATCGGCGGGCGCGTCTCGCTCTCGTTCAACCAGGCCGTGTACGTCACCCGCCTAGACAACGCCCTCGTTCCGACGATGACCGGCGTCGGCGGGCTGCTCACGTACGCCAACGCCGACGGCCCCGTCCTGACGCGGGGTTTGGAGACGAACGCGCGACTCGGCTTGGGCGATCTCAAGCTGTTTCTCGGCTACGTCTATCTCGACGCGACGGAAGACAAGGACCCGCTCAACGACGACCAGGAACGGGCGGCGCTCCCACTCACGCCGGCGCACAAGACATACACCGTCCTGGTGTGGGAACGACACGGCCGCGGCCGGATCGGCTTGGAGGGCTACTACACGAGCCCGCAGACGCTGCCCAGCGGCGAGCGGACGGACGGGTACTGGGTGGCGGGCGTGATGGGCGAGTGGCGCGCCGGACGGGCGCGGCTGTTCCTCAACTTCGAGAACGTCCTGGACACGCAGCAGTCGAACTACGGCCCGGTCGTCCGAGGCACGCGCGAGTCGCCCGTCTTCGCCGACATCTGGGCACCGACCGACGGGTTCATCACGAACGGCGGCATCAAGCTGGACCTGTAGCGTCCTCGAGGTCGCGGCTAGCTTCCCCGAATGCGAGCGGCCCTCCTCTTCTTGATCGCGACCGCCGCGACGGCCCAGCCCAACTGGTCGACGCTGACG
>NZ_JBARYR010000381.1:0-4188 GCF_049648075.1 Rubrivirga sp.
GGATCTGGGGAACGGGCGGGACCGTCGCGTCCAGGAGGACCGGCCGATCGTGGTCGATCCGGCGCTGCTCGGTCTCGACCTCGTCGAAGAAGGCCGGTGAGATCCCGTCCACGCCGAACTGACCGCCGTCGAGTCGCTGCGTGATCGTCTCGCCCAGTCCGAGGGGAGTGAGCCCCCTCTCGAGCGCGCTCTCACTGATCCCGCCGGGGCCGTTGAGAACGACATCGAGTCGGTCAAACAGGCGACCGTAGCCCCGTTCTGCCGGCGCGAGGCCGTTCAGGATGTCGTGCAGAAAGAGCGTCGAGAGCACGCTCCACTGCTGCTCACGGGCGCCGACCTTGGGAGATCGCAACCCAGGGGGGAGCAGGTCGAGCGGGCCACCTCGCCGCCACGACCGTCCGACCTCGACGAACAGGACCACGCCGTCCAGGCCGTAGTCCCAGACTTCGTTGTCGGGCGGTCCGGCCATCATGAGCGAGCGCGAGAGGGTCTGGTTCCGTGACCGGGCGCGGCGAACGGAGACGGGCTCACCGAGCCGGACCAGCGCCTCCCCGCGGTCGTCGTAGCCTCGTCCCGAGCCGTCGGGGTACCGCCGCTCGGCCTCCGCGACGCGACGCAGGTGCTCGGCCAACCGCTCATTGGTCGGCGTCAGCGGGAGCGGATCCCGGGCCTGCCACCACGCCGCGAGGTCTTGTCCGTCGGCCGTCCCGTCCTCGAGGGCAGCGCGGAGCGAGTCGGGAAGGAGCGCTGCGGCCTGTGCGACGTGGCGTTCGACCTCGAGGCCGGTGCGGAGCGCACGCAGGTAGGCCCCCTGGACCGAGTCCGGTGGAGGGGTCCGTTGCTCGACTAGCGTCGCGGCCTCGAGGTCTACCCCGTCGACGGCGGGCGCAGAGCAACCGGCGAGCACGAGGGCGAGAGCGGCGAGTCGGCACACGAGGGGTGTCGGAGTAACGTCCATGGCTTAGCCGCGCCGTTCGGTCTCGAGGTCACGCGGCGGTGCCCTGAAGCTCGCGCTGCAAAGGGGGCTTCCGTGACACGCGTTCGTCCCCTCGAGGACGGGGTGTCGAACCCGTCCTCGAGGTCGGCGGGGCCTCTAGGCCAACCTTCCGGTTGGTAGAGGGATCACGGGATGGAGGGATGCGGGATGGGTGCGACGCCTCATGTTCCATCCCTCCGTCCCGTATCCCTCGTTCCCTCCAGCATCCTGAAGGACGCTCTAGGCGCTCGCGCCGCGGTCGTCACCGTCGGGCGCCGCGTCCTGTCCGCAGGCGGATGCCGGGTCGCCTTTGGACTGCGCATCCTCGAGGTCGCGCCCCGCCGCGCGGACGATCGGGACGCCGAGCTCGGAGGCCAGAATGGCGACCTCGAGGTCGGCCCGCTCAGATGGGTCGGGGGACGGGGTCCGGGTGGGCATCGATGACGTCGGCGAGTCGTCGTCACAAAGTGGGGCGCCGGCGGGAGAGAAGCTGGACGATGTCTTGACGTCGCGTCCGATCTCTTGACCACAGGTCGCGCCGGCGTCCTCGAGGCCGCGTCCTCCTCGGCTAGGTCGGGGGCAGGCCGTTTCGCGGTCGAGCAACTCCGGTCCCGGCGGTCGAGCGTGAAGCTGACCGCGAGGTCCTGGCCACGGCCGGGGGATGCAGCACGCCCAACCTGGCCTCACCGGGTCCCGTGCGACTTGACGTCAACAGATCGGACCCAGGGGCAACGTCTCGCGCGTCCCGCCCTCGCGGGCGGCCTCTACTTTCCGAGACCTGCGAACGCCTGGTTTCCGTGTCCACTCGCCGTCGTCTTCTCGCTGCTCTCGCCGTCGCCGCCGTCGCGTGGGCGGTCACCGACCTCGAGGACGACGCCCGCGCCCAGCCCGGCGCCGCTGTCGAGGCCGAGCGCCCGTTCGGCGAGCCGATCCGGTTCCGGCACCTCGGCCTCGACGATGGGCTTCCCCATCCCGACGTCCACGCCATCCACCAGGACTCGCTCGGGTTCCTGTGGTTCGGCACCGAGGACGGGCTCGCCCGCTACGACGGCGCCGAGCTCCGCGTCTACCGACCCATCCCGTTCGACACCACGAGCCTGGGCGGCGCCTGGCCCCTCGCCATCGCCGACGCGCCCGGAGGCTCTCTCTACATCGTCGACGAGGACGGGACATTCGTGCGCTACGACCCCCGCCGCGACGCCTTCCATCCGATCGCGACGGACCGCGCCATCGAGAGCGGGTTCGGGATGACCGTCGCTCGGGACGGTGACGTGTGGATCTCAGGACGGACGTCGGGGCTGTACCGCTACGACCCGACCCAAGAGACGGTCGAGGCCTTTCGCCCAGACAACTCCACCTTCCCGAGCCTGTTTCCCTCGGACGTCATCGAGGTCGAGGACCGACTGTGGATTGGCACCCGAGGCGATGGGCTGGTCCTCCGGCAGCCGGACGGGACGTACGTCTCCTACCGTCACCGTCCGGGCAACGCCGCGAGCCTGCCGCACGACCTCGTCGGCGCGCTCCTCCTCGACCGCCGGGGCCGCCTGTGGGTGGGGACCGGGGCCGGCCTCGCGCTTCACGAGGGCGACGGCCGCTTTCGAGACATACCGGCGCTTCGAGGTGAAGATGTGTGGTCGCTGCTGGAGGACCCCGCCGGCCACCTCTGGGTCGGGACGGCAGACGCGCTGTTCCGCTACGATCCCGTCACAGAGCGAACGGCCCGTTACGCCCACGATCCCACGGACGCATCGAGTCTGAGTGCCGGCGAGGTCCGCAAGCTCTTCCTGGATCGGAGCGGGACCGTCTGGATCGCGACCGAGTCCGGCCTGAGCACGTTCGAGTGGGCCGCGCCGCCGTTCGTGCACGTCGCTGCGGGGCCGGACGGCGTGGGCGATCCGGGCGTGTGGTCGTTCCTGGAGGCCCGTGACGGGACGCTGTGGGTCGGGACGGAGGGCGGCCTCGATGCGTTCGAGCCGGATGGAGCGGTTCGCCGGTTTCAGTCCGACGGGACCGTCGGTAGCATCGGGCCCGGATGGGTCGTGGCGATCTACGAGGAGCCGAGCGGCACCCTCCTGGTCGGGACGCGAGGGACGATGGGAGACGATGGCGTGTTGGTGAGGCTCGACCCTGCGACCGGCCGCGTCGTCCGGCGGTTCGAGTTCGAGCCCGGCGGGCTCCCAGCGGACAACCCGTGGGCCATCCGTCCCGATCGTCAAGGCCGCTTGTGGGTGCTCTCCGGCGGGTCCGGCTGTCCGAGCATTCTCGACCGAGCGACGGACACCTTCGAGGCCCACTGCCTGGGCAACGACGACCAAAACGCGACCAAGGCCTTCGTCGAGGACGAGGCCGGGGGACTGTGGATGGGGACATGGGGTGCGGGCCTGGTGTACTACCACCCCGAGAGAGGCACCGAGCGGAACTTCCCACACGATCCGTCGGACCCGAACACGCCCCCGAGCGACGTGATCCTGGATGTGACGGAGGGCGAGGACGGCACGATGTGGCTCGCGACGTACGGCGCCGGTTTCAGCCATTTTGATCCGGCCACGGGCACGTTCCGCCACCACCACACGGGCAACAGCGCACTTCCCAACGACATCGTCTACGCCCTCGAGGTCGACGAGGCCGGCGACGTCTGGCTGAGCACGAACGCGGGGCTCACGCGGTTCTCGCCGGGGACCGAGGCGTTCGAGACGTTCGGCGTGGAGGACGGGCTCCAGGACCTCGAGTTCAACGCCGTCGTGTCGCTCCACACGTCGGACGGCGAGATGTTCTTCGGCGGGATCAACGGGTTCAACCGGTTCCGACCGTCCGAGGTCGGATCGTCCTCGAGGCCGCTGCCGGTCGTGGTCACGGACATCGACATCGAGGGCGCCGACGCTGCGATCGGGTCCGACCTCGAGGTCGCGGCGCCCTACGCCGAGTCCGTGCGGTTGGGGCCTCGAGCGCGCGACGTCTCGTTCCGCATTGCGGCTCCCGGTGCCCCTGCTGCGACGCGGTACCGCGTCCGCCTGGACGGCTACGACGACGAGTGGCACCCGCCCGGACCGGAGCGGACGACGGCGTATACCAACCTCGCGCCGGGCCGCTACACGTTCCGCGCCCAAGCCTCGGCCGGTGCTGTCTGGGACGGGCCAGAGGTCGCGCTGGCCGTTACCGTCGCGCCGCGCTGGTTCGAGGCGTGGTGGTTCCGGCTGCTCGCCGGTCTCGCC
>NZ_JBARYR010000382.1:0-2679 GCF_049648075.1 Rubrivirga sp.
GTGGAGGCGATCGGGCCGTTCGACGCTCGCGTCGGGCTGTCGGGCGCGCTGCCGCGCAACGTGCGCAACTTCTATGGTTTGGGCAATGAGACCGCGTTCGTCGACGACGACGTCGCCCGGCTCAACCTGGCCCGTGTCCAAGCGGACCTCGGCCTCGAGGTCGGGCTCGGTCCCGGCGCGTTCGTCTCGCTCGGCCCAACGATTCGGTACGCGGACCCCAGCCGCGACGACACCTTGTTCACCGGCCCGCTCGCGGTCTTGCCCGACGCGGCGTACGAATCCCAGGCACACGCGGGCGGCGTCGGCCGGGTGGTGTTCTCGACGGTCGACACGCCCGGTAACCCGAAGCAGGGCGTCCGTCTCGTCCTCGAGGGCGCAGCCTTGGCTGGCATCGGTGGAGAGGCCGCGCCCTACGGGACCGTCGGCGGCACGCTGGCGACGTTCGTGCCGATCAACCTGGCGCCGCAGGTCACACTCGCGCTCCGGGCGGGCGGCTCGCACCGGATCGGAGCGTTCCCGTTCTTCGACGCGGCGGTGATCGGGCAGGCGGCCTCGGTCCGAGGCTTCCGCCGCGAGCGGTTCGCCGGCCGCTCGGCCGCGTTCGGCAACGCCGAGGTCCGGCTCAAGCTGTTCGAACTCCCGACCTACCTCGTCCCGTTCGACGTCGGCGTGCTCGGGTTTGCCGACGCCGGTCGCGTCTGGATCGGGACCGGCGACGACGTGGCCGGCATCGAGAACCCGATCGTGGCGGACGGCGACGAGATCCACCTCGGCTACGGCGGCGGCTTGTGGTTCGGCGTGTTGGACCGGGCGGCCTTGGTGCTGACCGCGCAGATATCCGAAGAGGAGACGCTGGCCTCGTTCGGCGTCGGATTCCATTTCTAGAGAGACGCAACGGCGGAGAACTAAGGGAGGCGGTCTCGCCCTCGAGGTCGGACCGTTCCTCTCGACGTCGCCGCCCGTCCTCGAGGGCGGACCGAGGCCTTTACGTCTCGACCTCGAGCCCGGCGCGTCGAGGGCGTCGCGACCGCATCGCTAGGTCTCGGCCTCGAGGGCGGGGAACGGCGATGGTTGTTGAAACGTGGATCGGGACTCAACCCGTCTGCTCTATGTCTCTCGTCTCCCGCCGCGCTGCCCTTCAAAGCCTGGGCGCTCTCGGTCTCGGCGCCGCTCTTCCGGCCTCGGCCGTTGCTGCCCCGCGTCCCGCCCGCCGCGACCACCACGTCGTGTCGACCCACACGTTCTCGGTCGGAGAGGCGCTCGTCACGGTCATCCGCGACACGGGCTTCCCGATTCCGCTGTCGGCCATCGGGACGAACGTGGATGACGAGGCCGTCGTGGCCCTGATGGAGGAGTTCGGCCTGCCGACCGAGACCGCGCCGACGGACGTGAGCCAACTCGTCATCGACACGGGTGGCGTACGCGTCGTCCTCGACACGGGGACGGGCCAGGGCAACCTGATCCCCGCGATGCAGAAGCTGGGCCTGGGCGAGGAGACCGTCGACCGCGTCGTGATCTCGCACTTCCACGGCGACCACGTGGGCGGCGTCTCCGACGGCGTCGTGCCGACGTTCCCCAACGCGAGCGTCCATTTCCCCGAGCCGGAGCTCGCCTTCTTGGAGAGCTTCGAGGGCGAAAACCAAGGCGTCACGGACGCCCTCGACGCGCTGTCACCTGTCCGAAACGTCTTGGAGACGTACGACGACGGCGACGAACTCGCTCCCGGGCTCACGGCCGTCGCTGCGCACGGTCACACGCCGGGTCACATGGTGTTCGTGCTCGAGTCCGGCGACGCTCGGCTGATGATCGCGAGTGATGCCGTCGCGCACCCGGTCGCGTTTTTCCGCTACCCCGAGTGGCTGTTCGGCTTCGACATGGCGGGCGACGAGACCGTGGCGACGCGCCGCCGCCTGCTCGATCGGGCCGTGGACGAGAAGCTGCCGTTCTTCGCGAGCCACATGCCGTTTCCGGGTGTCGGCCGCGTGTCCCGCGACGGCGGCGGCTTCCGGTACACGCCCGCGCCAATGCTGTAGGCGTCCTCCGTGCGAGCCGCTTCGAAGGCGGTGTTCGTCCTCGAGGCCGCGCTAGTGGTTGTGGTGCCCGCTACGCCGGTCCATCCCGTCGTCGTGTCCGTAGTGCGCGTTCCACACGTCGGCGCGGTCGTGGGCGAACACGTTGACGTGCGCCATCCAGCCAAACACGGTCGGCAAGAACCGGCCGCCGAGCCGGTCGCAGGCCGCTTCCGTCGAGGTCGGACTGCCAGGGCCAAATGCGGGAGCTCCGTCCTCGAGGCGACGGCTCCACTGCGACTCGTCCCACATCGGCCGGGGCACGCAGACGTCTTGGTGCAGGTGCCACTGCGTCACCGACAACGGGACGCGGCGGTCGAGCTCCTCGAGGTCGGCCGAGACGGGCGCCGTGTACATGGCGCCGAGCAGCCGGAGATCCGGACCGTCGCGTTCGTACAGCAACGATCCTGGTCGTGAGTAGTCAACGCCGTCGGCCTCGTCGATCCCCGTATTCACGTAGTGGATCACCCGGAGACCGGGCGGCGGCTGGGCCGGGAACGGTCGGTAGCCGGCCTCGATGGCGGCCCCGGCATCGTGGTAGCGCCGTAGCGCGTGGCGGGCCTCGTCCTCGATGCGGCTGGCCCGGCGGCGGTCTCCGCGTCGGGGATCG
>NZ_JBARYR010000383.1:0-4399 GCF_049648075.1 Rubrivirga sp.
CGCCTGGACCGCATGATGCGGACGGCCTTCGACCGGGTCTACGACGCGGCCGAGCGCTACGACACGTCGATGCGGATCGGAGCCTATGTGATCGCGATCGAGAAGGTGGCCGGCGCGCTCCGCATGCGCGGCATCTACGCGTAGGTCGGTCTCGTTGGCTGCGCCGGCCTGACGGCTCTCGAGGTCGATGCGCGGCCTCGAGGACGATGGCTAACCGGGGCGGTGTTCTCGACCTCGAGGTCGGCGTTGCGGTTGGCTAACGGAATACGACGACCAGTCCCAGGATTGACAGAGCGAACCCGATGCCCATTAGGGTGAACCGGACACGGCGAGACGTAACGGGGAGCAACGTGGCGATGCCGACCACGACCATGCCCAGACCCGATGGGCCTCCCCACCAACTCACGTAGTCGGAGCCGATAGCAAGGTCGAAGGCGGTGACGATCGCGATCAACGCGCCGCACGAGACCAAAACCCATCCGCTGAACGCGTTTCGCTCGACCAGCGACCTTTTGAACCGTCCGTATTGTGGGGCAGAGGCGACGTCAGACATCGAGGACGTGCGAAGTGTGCTCGTAAACGTATAGGATCTCCTATCACTATGCAAGTCTCTGTCTTGGACAGTGCGTCCTCGAGGACGTGGGCCTGGGAGTTGTGCTTTGGCCGTCCTCGAGGACGGCTTGCTCCTTTGCTGAGGTGGGAGCGCTACAGAGGTGAAGCCGAGCGCGGACTTTGTCCGCGGGAGGCTTGCAGCGGCGGGTTCGCTGTACCTAGGCACTTACCCGCCAAGCAACTCAATGACGGCCTCAACCAACTTGCTAAGCGTAGAGTCATCGAGAACACCCATTTCTCGTACGATGAGGGAGTCGTTAGCGGTAAACAACTTCCCCGGCCGGGCATAACTCGTCAGCCGAAGCCCACCTCGCGCGAAGCTTTGCTCAGTCAGTTCGACCGCATTAGGGTCGGAGTACGACCTGCTGGTCACCTGCACCAGCACGTAGTCCCCGCGCCCCGCGTCAGCGAGAACGACGGCAGGCCGCCGCTTCGAGGACGAGAGGTCGGAGAACGGGAACCGAACGAGGACAACGGAGCCGCGCGTCACTGGAGGTGAGCCCACGCGGCGTCTTCCTCCTCCCGGTTCCAATCGCTCGCTAATGCGGCTTCGCTGAGAAGCGCCGTCTCTTGAGGGTCGTCGGCTCCCAAGATCGTCACGAGGGCGCGCTCGCCCGCTCGTAACTCCACGTCTTCAAGGAGTCGGAGGCTCCCATCGTTCTCGACGACGGCTTCAACGGTACGGAGCATCAGGGCAGGCGGGATGTTTACGTCCGAACGCCTTCCCGGCCTCCCGGTTGCCTTCACCGTTCGTAGTACAGCGGACAGACAGCCGCTCACCCGCGGCACACGATGCGCCGTCGGCGAGCAAGATGGGAGAGTAGCCGCCGACGGCAGGCCGAGCAAGAGCTACCGGGTGCCGTCGGCGTGCACCATACCATTAGCCGCAGACGAGGAGACCCCGGACGACAGACCTTCCGGAGTCACTACACCCCCTCCAATCTGTCGCTGAGGCCCGCCATGAAGATCCGCACCACAGCCGCTCCCGACAAGGCCCGTCCCGTGCTCCTGCTCGCCGCCGACGTCTCCAAGGACACGCTCCACCTCTTCAGCCGCTTCGAGTCTGGACACCGCGAGGTCGTCGCCGAGGACGTCGTCGCCAATCGCACCGAGGCCGTCGAGCGCGCACTCCGCGAGGCCGCAGCGCTCGCGGCCGACCACGGGCTCGCCGGTGTCCGCGTGCTCTGCGAGTCGACTGGCGGCTACGAGCAGACGCTGCTCACCGTAGCACGCCGCGCCGGGCACGAGACCGCGCTCGTGAGCCCGGAGCAGGTCGGCAAGCTGACGACGCTAGAGAGCCTCGACACGGCCAAGACCGACCGCAAGGACGCCCGCGTGATCCACTTGGCCGCAGAGATGGGTAAGACCCAGTGCCACCGGGACTTGCCGGAGCCCTACGTGCTGCTGCGCCACCTGACCGCGTTCCACGACGACGAGATCCTGGTCGCGAGCGCCATTCGCACCCGTCTCCAGGCCACGCTCCGCGATCTCTTCCCGGACTACGGCCGACCTCTCGCCTTCACGTTCTCCAAGACCGGCCGGGTGCTGCTGCACGAGCGTCTTATGTGCCCGCATCGACTCGTGAAGCTTGGCCAGGCGCGGCTTCTGGCGATGCTTCGCCGCCGGGTGCCAGGCGTCAAGACCGTCACTGGCGAGCGGCTCTTGACCGCCGCCACGGAGTCGGTCCGCTCGGCGCCACCGCCCGCCGTCGCGGCCGTGCTCTCCGACCGGCTCGCGGTGCTCGTGGCTGAGCTCGAGAGGACCGACAACTGCCTGTCAAGCCTCGTGGATCTCGGTCCCTCGTGGACCCGGTCCGCTGAGAGCTTCGCCTTGCACCATGGAGCGCCTCGGCCCTGTCGAGCCAGCTCGTCCCTCGGCGGCACCCTCCGCCTCGCAGAGCCGATACGGGATGTTTCTCGTCGCTCACCTCCGGCTCCGCCGGTGCGCTGAGACGACCGATCCCGGCCAGCATCGCTCGCGACCGACCGGGGTGACGCGCTCACCGATCGTCCGCCGCACCTCAGCGGTGGGCTAGGGACGGCGCGTCTCATCCATCCCCTCGTCTACACCTCTCGGTCCGACCTGCCCGAATCGACCGGAATCGACGCCGACCCCTTGACTTCCAGTTAATACCAGCCGCGGGTTATACAGCCCGGTGGTCTGAGGCGAAGGGGCCGATCTGGTGAGACTCTGCTGCGCCCTCGTCGAAGAACACCGTGATGTGGTCCATCATGCCCATGCGGAAGCCGCCCTCCCGAACCTCGTACGCTGAGACGTAGACGACGGAGTCGTCCTCGAACGTCAGCCGGATGTCCTGTGGGTACTCGGTTCTCTGCGACCCGTCTGCCAACTCGAACCAACTCCAGAACACGTCCGCGGCCACGATCTGCTTGCCGAGCAACAGCGCCCACCGACTGGCGGCGGACACGTCCCACACCCGGTTGGCGCTCACGTCGTGCAACGGTTTCGCCTGCGCCGTGACGCCGTACTGCGCGAACTCCGCCCCCCACGTCACGTGGTATGTCCTGCCGTCGTCCATCGTGAGCTCGAACCCGTAATCGAGCGAGTCGAAGTCAGGCGAGCCGTTCCACGCCGGGACCGCCAGCGGCTCACCATCAAGACCGAGGTAGTCGATCTCGTGGTACCGGACTCGGGCGATCCGACCTCCGAACAACGCCTCGACTCGTTCCTCGAACTCTGATGGCTTCATTGCGAGGGCTGTATGACAGAGGGCCGCTCACCCGCGGCACCGACGATGTCAAGACGAGCGACGACGTTATGCTAACCGCCGTCGGCCAAACGAGGCAAGGCGCAAGCGTGCTGTCGGCGTGCAGCGGCAAGTTATGCGGCTCATGGTGATAGCACGAACTCGAAGTATGCTGCTGCCGCTGCTGCCCACTCGTCAGGTGTCCCACCGACTGCGGTAGCGATTAGCTCTCCGTCAACACCTTTCAGCATATTGCCTTCGAGCGTCAACACGACTGTTCCACTGCGCGTGCGAACTGTCCCATCCCTACCCTGAGCGAGGCGTTGGCCTTGAGTGTTTACGACATAGCCGCCTGAAACGGATCCGATGACTTGACCTCTGTTATTCAGTATGTCACCATCTTTTACCTGGAGCAAAACTTGACCCCTGGTATTTTGGATAGACGTCTCACCGACGATGAGAGAGTTGGATGTACTAGTGCCAATTTGGTCGCAGCCTGACAGAGAGCTGTAAATTCCAAACAAGGCAAGCGCAGAAAGAAATTTTCTCATTGGTTTTACTAGATGGAATTTCGGCAGAATGCCAAACAAGGCGAGTGGCGTCGTGAGTTGACCCCTAAGTACGAGAAGTTGTGACTTCGGTTACGCCTGCCGCATAACAGAAGGTGCCTCAGCGGCGCTGGGCTGCGAAGCGGTAGGACGAAGCAAGGTAGGCGCGGCGCCCGGACGAGGCAAAACCGCTGAGCCCGGCGTCGGCCTGCAAGCACGAGTTATGCCGCTACTCTAGTGGCAACCCTGCCGCTACCCACTCGGCCAGCGCAGGCGCCCCCGCGGCCTCAAACATGTATACCGGCTCTGATGCCGAGATCCCACTGTCCTTGAGTATCTCCCGCTCAAAGACAATGATTGATGGAATGGCAATTTGCCGGTTCTCAAGCCCGCCCGGTCGCCAGAGATGAGTCAGCGCGGCGGCGTTCTCCCAGTTCCGCCCGATGGCTACTTCGTCGAAAGCGCCAGCCCCCTGAAGGAAGGTGAACCCCTCGGTTATATCCCAGTCGAGCGCGACGCCGACCGCAGCAAA
>NZ_JBARYR010000384.1:0-1797 GCF_049648075.1 Rubrivirga sp.
CCTCCGCCCCCTCCTGACCGGTGTCCTAATCGGGACCGCGGCGGCGTGGCTCGAGAGCGGCCCTCTCGCGCGGTCGAGCCGGGCGCTCCCGCTGTGGGCGGCGCTGCTCACCCGGACGGTCGCCTACGCGATCGTGGTCGCGGCCGTGATGGTGCTGATGATCACCCTCGTCTCGTGGGTCGGGTTCGGAGCCGGACCGATGACCGTGCTGCGAGCGCCAGAGTTTCAAGCGCTCCTCAGCGCGGGGACGTTGGCTGCGTTCTTTACGCTCCTGCTCGCGGCCAGCTTCCTCATCAACTTCGGGCTCCAACTGCGACGCGTCCTGGGACCGGCAACACTGAGAGCGTTGTTCCTGGGCACGTACCGCCGTCCTCGACGCGAAGAGCGCGCGTTCGCCTTCCTCGACCTGACCGACTCGACGGCGTGGGCGGAACGCCTCGGCCCCCTCAAGTTCACCGACTTCAAAAACGACTTCTTCGCCGACGTCGCCGAGCCTGTCCTCGCGACCGGCGGGCGGATCGTGCAGTACGTCGGGGACGAGGTGATGGTGTCGTGGACGATGAAGCAGGCCGAGGAGACCGGGGCGCCGGTCGAGTTCTTCTTCCTGGTCGAGTCTCGGATCGCGGCCAACGCCGAGCGCTACCGCAAGCGGTACGGCGAGGTCCCGTCGTTCAAGGCGGGGCTCCACGGCGGTGAGGTGGTCACGGCGGAGGTCGGCGACCTCAAGCGCGACATCGTCCACTCGGGCGACGTGGTCAACACGGCGGCGCGCATCGAGGGCGAGTGCCGTCCTCGAGGTCGGCGACTTATCGCGTCGGCGTCGCTGGTGGCGCGGATGCCGGCCCTCGAGGCCGAGACGGAGGAACTGGGAGAGGTCTCGCTGCGGGGGAAGGCGGAGCCGGTGGGGCTGGTCGCGCTCTCGGCACGCGGGTAGCGCCCTCGAGGGCGATCGGTTCTAGGTGCGGGTCCGCCTTCTTGTGCAGAGTACGATCGCGTAGAATCACGGATTCAACCTTCTCCAGTCGACCTCGAGGTTGATTGAACCACCGGTCCTTACCGCGCCTGCCCTCGTTGTCCAAGCGATGATTCCGAGCGCGGTGGTTCGAAAACCGGTGTGGTTCCCTCTCCAAACTTGATCGGGTCGGCCGATTGGGCCTATGAATGCCAACTTGGACTACGCAATACTTCCAGGGACGAAACTCATCCTGGAACGCCTTAGCGGCCCGATATCCTACCTAGACCTCGTCTCGTTGACGGAGCAAGTCTGGAACGACGAGCTGTATGACAAGTCGTACAGTGCGATAATCGACATCAGGCACGCTTCTTTTGACATGGGCCCCTCGAGCCTAAAGTCGTTTGCGCGGTTGATCCTCGACTCCGAGTCTGCAAGTGAGGGGCAAGTCGCGGTCATTTCGAGCAAGCTAACTGAGACGGCATTGAGCTATTTGCTGGCCGAGAAGCTGACCAAGGGAGGGGTTGTATCCGTTTTCAGCACGTGGGAAGGCGTCGTCGCTCACCTCGGCTTGTCGGAGCCCGTGCGGATAGAGATCGCGGACGAGCGGGCGTACGACGCCATGTTCAACTGAGGCAGAGAAGCGTGGGGGTCCTGCGAGCGTTTGGTCGTCGCGCCAGATCGAGAGGGTCCTCGCTACGCTAGAAGCGCTGGCAGGCCACACCACGTTCGGGCTCTCGCCGCCGCTCTCGTGCGACCGGTGATGACCACGGGGCCACAGAATCCCTACTGCGCAACCGCTACGCCGCGACCAGGCCACCCGCCGCGAAGAAGTCCCGCAGCTC
>NZ_JBARYR010000385.1:0-3427 GCF_049648075.1 Rubrivirga sp.
TCCCGCCGCCGCTCCGACGAGCCGTAGACCCAGGCGTCCTGCAACACCATCATGTCCGGCGAGGTCGCCCGGACGTACCCGACCACGGAGTCGCCCAGCGCCTCCCGGCTCGGCCCCACGCCCGGCACGTTGAACGTGGTCAGCACCACGTCGTCCGGCCCGGCCTCGAGGGCGCCGCCGCCGATCGCTCCCGCTCGCCACAATACCAGGCCCACGAGCACGACGTGGACGGCCACCGCGCCCCACCGACGGCCCACGAGCCACAAGACGCCCAGGCCGGTCAGCGCCCACGTGGCGTACGGCAACCCGACGGCCACCAACTGTGCCCACCAGTACGGTCTCGGGGGCAGGAACGCGGCCAGGTAGCCCACCACGACGACCAGCACGACGGGCACGTCGGCTAGCAAAAGGAGGACGCCTTTGAGCCCCAGCCTCCGGGGTGTGTCGGAGGCGTCAGTCACGGCTGGCCCGGTCCAGGGCCTCCCGCTCCTCTTTGGTCAGGCTCTCGTAGCCCTTGTCGAGGATCTTGTCGAGGATCTCGTCGACGTCGAGCGCGGGCGCCGCGTCGCGACCCACCGTCTTCGAGGACGACCTCGAGGACGACGACCGCTTCGACCTCGAGGCCGTGACGGTCTGGCGCGATGTCTTCTTCTTGGGACGACGGCCGATCCGGCCCCCGAACAACGGCGCCGCCCACGCGGCGGGATCCGAGCCCGCCTGCTGCGCCCTCCCAACCAGCACACCGACGAGCGCGGCGCCCAGGACGGACAGGTCGGCCGAGAACAGAAGGCTGATCACGACGAACCCGACGGCGATCCACTTCATCGGGACGACGCCCAAGAGAAACAGGCCGATGCCGCGGGTCGGATGGAGCGTTGCGATGGCGCACAGGATCGCCGTAACTGGCGTCCACAGCCCGAAGTACTCGCTCCGAGGCAATGGCAGGACCGCGCCCAGGGCGAGCCCGACGACGGCGCCGCCGAGCGCGCCCATCACGTAGAGCCCGAACAGCCGGTGCGCGCCGTAGGACTCCTCGTAATCGCGGCCCATCCACTGAAGCCAGTAAAACCCGAAGACGAACGAGATCAGCCCGAAGAACCCGCCGAACGCGTTGACGAACCCGTAGGTCAGCACCGTCCACGGCCGCGTCAGCGCCACTTCCCACGACGTCGGGAGCGTGAGCCAATCGACCATAAACTGACCGAGGGGCACCCCGAAAAACCCGAAGAACGCCAGCAGGACATACGCGAGGTACGTCGCCAGGTTGACGGTCAGCAGGACGCGGAGCGCCGGCGGCAGGTTGGCGCGCCAGAGCTGGAACCGGAAGAGCGGGGAGTCGGCGTCGGCCACGGCTAGGCGATGCGGGTGCGCGGTTGGATGGGGAGCCGACCGAGCCAGTACAGGATCATGACGGCGCCCATCACCATCCCGCCCAGGTGGGCAAAGTGGGCGACGCCGGCCTGGACGCCCGAGAAGCCGGCGAACAGGCTGAACGCGGCGTAGCCGAGCACGAAGTACTTGGCGGGGATCGGGACCGGCAAGAACAGCAGGAAGATCGGGCTGTTGGGGTGGAGCAGGCCGAACGCGGCCAACACGCCGAGCACGCCGCCCGACGCGCCCAGCGTAGGGACGGGGATGCCGTCGGCGCCCATCAGGAACGGCCACGACTGGACGCCGAGCTGGAGCGCGCTCGCTCCCAAAACGCACGCGAAGTAGAAGATCAAGAATCGCTTCGAGCCCAGCTCCCGCTCGACGGTCCCGCCAAACATCCACAGGCCGAACAGGTTGAAGAAGATGTGCCCGATGCCGCCGTGCATGAACGCGCTCGTGACGATCTGCCATGGGTAGAACGTCCCGAACTCGACGGTGCCGTCGGCGAAGCGGATGGCCTCGGGGCCACCGATGGGCCACAGCATGAAGAGCCGCTCGAGGGCGTCGTAGGGCACTGCCGACCGCGCCTCCAAGATCATCTGGGCCAGGAACACCAGGCCATTGATGATCAAGAGGTTCTTGACCACCGGTGGGAAAAGACCGAACGAGGACGGGGGACGGTAGGCGTTCTGCACGGGTCGAGCGGGTTCGCGGCGGAAGGGTACCGCCACACCATCGAGGAACGGACGCCCCGGTGCCGAAGTTGCGGCGCATTGGCTTCGCCGGCCTTACGGCTCTCGAGGACGAGCACGGCTTCGCCGAATGCGAGAAGTGGTCGGGTAGTGGAAGTGGGCCTCGAGCCCGAATCGTCCTCGAGGGTGGTGCGTGCGGCCGTTTTAGGCGACGACCTCGAAGGCGTACGTCACGGCCCTCTTCTCCTCAGTCTCGGGCGTCCCTCTCACGCGCCCTCGAGGCCCGACGAACCGGCCATTAGGCCACGTTACCCCGCGTGCATCACCGCCCTCGAGGACGAAGAATCCTAGGAGGATGCGCCAACCTCGCTCCGGGCGCCGTTCCTTGCCCCGTCCGACCTCGACGTGTGCTCCTCCTGCTCTCCGATCTCCACCTGGGACGCGGCTCGCGCGACGAGACCCGCGCGGCCGAGCGCGACGCCGTCGCGATGCTCCGCGCCCACGAGAGCGCCGTCCTCGAGGGCGGCGCCTTGGTGCTGATGGGCGACGTGTACGACCAGTTTATCGAGTATCGGCACCTCGTCCCCAAGTCGGCCCCGCGCCTGGTCGGGCTTCTGGCCGAGTGGGCGGACCGCGGCGCCGAGATCGTCTACGTCGTCGGCAACCGCGACCCGTGGCACGTCGGCTTCTTCGAGGACGACATCGGGGTCCGCCTCACCACCGACTGGGAGACCTGCCGCGACGGACGGACCCTGTATATTGCCCACGGGGACGGGCGCATCCCCGCCGAACGGCTCTCTCACCGCCTCCAGCCGATCCTTCGAGCCCCGCTCATGGCCCGCCTCTACCGCATGGGTTTGCCCGGCGACGCCGGTTACGCGCTCGCACGCTGGACCGCCCGCGCGTTCGGCACCGACGGCGCGCCCGACCTCGAGGTCGTCGCCGAGCTGGCACAGGTGGCCCACGAACGGTTGGCGCAGACGGACGCCGACGTTGTCGCGTTCGGGCACTGCCACGCCCCCGCCCTCGAGGCCACGCCCGACGGCACGTACCTCAACCCCGGCTACTGGTTCGGCGACCGTACGTTTGCCCGGATCGACATCGACGGCCCCGCCCTCTTCCGCTGGACTGACGGCGCCGCCACTCCGCTCGACGCGCTCGCCTGAGCGCCCCACGCATGGACGACCAATCGTATACCGACGACGACCTCGAAGCCTTCTTCGGGTCCCCCGACAGCCGGCGTGCGGCCCAGGCCGCCCGGGAGTCCCCCGTCGGCGGTGACGGCGAAGACGCCGAGCTCGCGGCCTTTTTCGGGTCCCCCGACGTCGGTGGAGACGGCGCATCGACGAGCGCGCGGTTGACCC
>NZ_JBARYR010000386.1:0-2484 GCF_049648075.1 Rubrivirga sp.
TCGACGAGGCCGCGCCCCCCGCTGCGATCCTCGCCTCGAACACGTCCTCGATCTCGATCACCCAGATCGCAGGCGCGACCTCGAGGCCGGACAAGGTCATCGGGATGCACTTCTTCAACCCCGTCCCGGTGATGAAGCTCGTCGAGGTCGTCCGCGGCCTGGCGACGAGCGACGAGACCTACGAAGCGGTCCGCGAGCTGAGCGAGGGGCTGGGCAAAACCCCCGTCGAGGTCACCGACGCGGCCGGGTTCGTCTCGAATCGGGTCCTGATGCCGATGATCAACGAGGCCATTTTCTGTGTCCACGAGGGCGTCGCAACGCCCGAGGCCGTCGACCAGGTGATGACGTTGGGCATGGCGCACCCGATGGGGCCGCTCACGCTCGCCGACTTTATCGGCCTCGACGTGTGCCTGTCCATCATGGAGGTCCTGCACCACGAACTGGGCGAGGACAAGTACCGCCCGTGTCCGCTGCTTCGCAAGATGGTGGCTGCCGGCCGGCTCGGCCGGAAGTCTGGTCAGGGCTTCTACGACTACGACGGGTAGGTGGACGGCCTCTCGGGCATCGCGCTCCTAGAGGCCAAGCTCGCCGACACGTTCGCCCTCGAGGACGTGGACGAGGCACGGTCCGTTCTCGAGGGGTACGGCGCTGAGGAGTGGCACCGCGAGCGGGACCGGGTCTGGCTCGCGGTGATCAAACAAAGCGGCGGAAGCGTGGTCCAGCTTCAGGAGTGGGTCGACCTCGCCTGTCGCGACTACCGAGATGCTCTCGCAGGAGCGGAGTACCCGGAGTCGATTCGATTACTTGCACAGGAGTCCTCGAGCCCTGAGGCCCAAGCGGCTCGTCGTCGGGATGCCCAGCAGTACCGCGACTGGCTTGCGTCCTCGAGGTCGGCGCCGGACGATCGGTTACCCTAGCGCGGGCGCCCTCGAGGCCGCGGCGCTTTGATGGCCCCGCGTGGACGACTAGAGTTCTACACACACCCGACGACACCATGCCCTCTCTTTCGGCTCTCGCCCCGCTGTCGCTGGCTTTGGTCGGTGCCGTCGTCTACCACCTGTCGCAGAAGTCTGTGCCGGATGGGGCTGGGCCGTTCGTCGTGATTGGGGTGGCCTACGCCGTCGGGCTCGCGACGTGTGTCGGGATCGTGGTCGCGAGCGGAGCGCCCGTCCTCGAGTCCGCACGCGCGGCGTGGCGCCCAGCCATCGGCGTCGGCCTGGGTGTGCTCGCCATCGAGGCCGGGTTTCTCTTGGCGTACCGCGCCGGTTGGCCGCTGTCGACGGCGTCGCTCATCGTCAACGTGTCCGTCGCCGTCGTGCTTTTGGTCGCCGGGCTCGCGTTCTTCGGCGAGTCGCTGACGGCCCGGCAGTGGGCCGGCATCGGCGCCTGCTTGGTCGGGCTCGCGCTCATTACGTCGCGGTAGCGACGAGGCGAGGGCTCTGCTATGTCGTGCTGCTACTTGTCACTCGCCTCGGACATACCCCAGGAGAAGCCGCGGATGTCCATCCGGAAGCTGGACCTCGTGCTGCGCACCTGGTCGAACGCGTCGATCACGTTGCCGAGACACGTCTGGGGCGCGCATGGAGCCCTGGCTGCGCGTCCGCGCTGATCGACGTAGCTCCACTCGGCGCTCGGCCGAGCATCATGGACTCTCCACCCGCGCCAAGGGCCACGCTCTGGCTTCACCAGGATCATCAGGATGGACCGCGGCCCAGGGAGCCTCGCGCGTGCCTCTGACCCGAAGCCGGAGCTGAGAATGCGGTCGAGGACGATCCACTGGCCGGCCGTGGAGAGGACGGCCATCTGATCGACGTCGCCGCGTCGAAGAGGGGCCATGCCGTCGTGGGCCGGCGCGATGGAGAGAGTCGCGGCGCGCAAGTCACCGCGCTGCTCGCTGTACTCGATCTGGAGCGTGTGCGTCGCGTTGCTGCGCTGCGCCTGTGACGGAACCGTGACAGCGAGGAGCAGGGTCGCAAAGAGGGAGAGTCGGAGCATGGGTAGGAGGAGTGGACGGTACATCAAGAGGGAATGCCGACCCGAGCGATGGTCGACCCCGAGGCCGGGGCCCATGTGTCATGAGGACGGCACGTTCGGTCCCACGCCCTCGAGGACGGGCAGGCATCCTCGAGGGCAGCGTCGCGGGTCGCGACGGGGTGTGCCGACGGCGCACGGGCTCAGAACGTGAACGAGACGGCCTGGTCGTTGCCGGTCGCGGGTCCCGCGGGCCTCGTCGCCCCCCTTCGTTCTCTTTGTTCGTCACACGAAAGATCAGAGAAGGGATTGCAGAAAAACTCGTACTCGTCGTCTGGCGGGTCCGGCTCGGGGTCAGGGTCGGGTTCTGGCTCCGGGTCCGGCTTCTCCGGCGGCGGCTCGTCGGTATCGCCGTCTCCTCCGCGGGACGACATGGGGGGAATAGCGAAGCCGACGGTCCTGCCTCGAGCCGGCGTCACCGCGATGCCGACGAGGGTCTGGGGCGACGGCGCG
>NZ_JBARYR010000387.1:0-1924 GCF_049648075.1 Rubrivirga sp.
GGGGGGCGGACGTTCCCCGTGACGCAGAAACCGGTCAAACTCCCAAGCGCCACCTCCACCCACGTCCTGAGGCGGACCTCGGCGTCCGGCCTTCGCCAGTTCGTTCACGGAATGGGGAGCGACCGCGCCCACGCCCGGACCGTCCCGTGGTGGCCGTGCCACGCCTCCCACACGGACCTCGACCACGTGTGGACGGCCGCCCGGTGGTCGTCGAGACTTGCTGCCGTGACCACGTGGCTCACGGTCACGCTCCCGAGCGACTCCGGCGGCTCCAACCAGCCGAACCGGCCTTTCACCTTCGAGACGGCGACCATGACTCGGTTCGACTCCCGCACGTCGAACCCCTGCTCGACCGTGAGGCAGAGCCGGATGAGGTGGACCCCAACCGACTTCATGCTCTGGGGCGACGGTCGGCCCGGGTGCTGCGCCGCGTACGCATCGACCGAAAGCCGGTGGACGTGGCCCAACTCCGGCTCGCTGTACTCGCGCGCGATCACTCGGCCGTAGGCAGCCCAGCACCCCGGAGACGACTCCATGTAGCGATGGACCGGTCCGGTGCCGTCGGGGAAAAGGCCCGCGCAACCGGGACATGGAGCAAGCGAGGGTCTTGTCACGGGAGGGCTGGGAGAGGCGGGCTCGGCTCGAACGTCGCGACCTCGTCTACGGTCATCGGTCCGGGGCGTCGATAGCTCCTGCCATCACGCGGTCGAAGTCGAGGGGTTTGAGAGGTCCTTGCGTGAACGTGAGCCGGAAGCCATCGGGGTCGGCGACGGTGCACTCGCGCGCGTTCCACGGCTTGTCCTCGGGCTCGGACACGATCCGAGCGCCGTGCTGGCGGGCGCGCTCGGCGATGGCGTCGACGGTCCCGTCGGTGACGGCGAACGTCAGCGTCACGCCGCTCCCCTTCTCGACGTCGTTGGACGGGCCGGAGGCGGGTCGGAGTAGGAGGTCGGCGTAGCGTGTCCAGCGAAGGTGCGACAGGGAGACGAGGCCGTCCGGCCCAGCCATTGTGAACACGTCCTGGAAGCCCAGCGCGTCCTGGTACCACGACGCGGACCGGGCCGGGTCGGCGACTTCCAAGACGGGGAAGGAGGGCATGGGGTAGATGTCGGGAGCTGCGGACATGGGAAGGGTCGTGGCGGTGATGATCGTGGGCAGAGGGGCGGCGTGGGCGGAGACAGAGGTCTAGGGGCCGAGGTTGTAAGTCTCGTCATGCGTCGGGCCAGGTCCACCCTCGGAGCGCGTAGTAGCGCTTGCGTGGCGTCGCCCGCAGCGCGTCGATGCCGTTGCGTCGGCACCACGCGAGGTGGAACACGAGGCCGGCTGAAACGAATAGCGTGGGCACCCAGAGCGCCCCGTGCCCCACGACCGGAACGAGCCCGAGCGTGAGGGCGGTGATGACCGTCCACTTCAGGATCTTCCTCCACGGCGACGTCTCGGCCTCGAACGGGGCCAGCACTGAGGTGCCGACCAGGTGGAGGGCGAGGAGGACGCCGAGCTCGAGTTCGATTCCCATGAGACGAAGAAGTGAGGGTGAGGAGATGGGTGGTCAGCGAGCTGGCGTGACCGTCACGTCGGCGACGTGGGCCACCGTCCCGGGGCCGACCCACAGAGCGAGTCCGCCCTCTGAGGGCGCATGCTTGAGGTCGACGACGAGCGTGGGCTCCGGCGCGCCGTGGACGAAGAGCCGCGCCCGGCGGCCGTCGAGTTCGACGCGGACGCGGGTCCACGCGCCCGCTTCGAGGTCCACGTAGGCCTCGTACCGGAACGGCTCTTCCTCGCGCAACCGCCGCCAGCCCCACTCGGGCGAGGCGATGTACTGGGTCGCGTGGTTGCGGAGCGCCTGGCTTTGGGCGCGGCCGTTCGTCGGGCGGAGGTAGATCGCCTCGAAGCGCTCGGCCGCGTCGTCCACGCGGAACGCCAG
>NZ_JBARYR010000388.1:0-6832 GCF_049648075.1 Rubrivirga sp.
TGGCGCTGGCGGGATGGCTCAGCCTGGGGCGCGGCGTGGTCACGTTCAGCCAACTCATCACCGGCAAGGTCAGGACTGCGCTACGCAAAGCGTCGGCCTGCGTGAGCGTCCCGGCGGTCCAGGTCGCACCGCTCTCGAGGTCGACCGCGGGCCCACCAGCGGTGTGCCCCTACGGACACTCGCGTCCTCGAGGTCGGCTACCGGATGACCGTCGCCTGCACGGTCCTCGACTGGCCTCCGGCCTCCAAGCGGACGATGTACGAGCCCGCCGGAAGCGAGCCCGCCTCGAGGTCGACGACGTGCTGGCCGGCCGGCCGCGTGCCGTCCTCGAGGACGGCGACCTGCCGGCCTTGGACGTCGTACATCGCGAGTCGGACGCGGCCGGCGGACTCGAGGTCGAACGCGATCCGGCCTCGGGTCTGCATCGGGTTCGGGACTGGCGGATGGAGCGCCGTCCTCGAGGACGATTCGGAGCCGGTCGAGACGGACGAGCGGCCTGGTAACACGTCCAGCAGCGGAAACGCGCGGCCCAGAGCGGCTTCGACATCGGCGGCCTCGAGGTCGAGCCAGCGCTCTAGGACGGTCGCGTAGACCGACCGGAAGTCGGTGTGGTGGCGCAGGTTGCCGGCGTCGTCGGGCGCCTCGAGGTCGGGGGCCTCGCCGTACAGGCCGCCCTCGACGGCGGGGCCGACCAGAAACAGAGGCGCGGACGCTCCGTGATCCGTTCCCGCCGACCCGTTCTCTTCGATGCGGCGGCCGAACTCTGAGAACGTGAGGGTCAGAACCCGCTCGGCGTCCCCCGTCAGGCCGAGGTCGTCGTAGAACGAGCGGAGCGTGTCGGAGAGCTGCGTGAGCAGGTACGAGTGCTGGTCAGACTGGTCTGCGTGGGTATCGAAGCCGCCCAGCGAGACCAAGAACACGCGCGTGTCGAGGCGTCCTTTGATGAGCCGGGCGACCGCGCCCATCGTGTTTCCGAAGCCGGTATCGGGATACGTGGCTCCGTTGGTGGTGGTCTCGGCGGCGTCCCCGATGGCGTCTCGGTACCGGAACGCGTCGTTGGCGACCGTGCGGAGGTAGCTCAACTCGTCCCCGGCAACCGTGTCAGGGACAGCCGACACGTCATATGGCGACTGGCTATCGACAAGGTCCAGGAACATGTCGACGTCGAACACCGACATCGCGTAGCCTGCGTCCGGCCCTTGAAATAGGAGGGGGGCTGATACTCCGATCTGGATCGCAGGCGGCGCGCTCGGAGGCTCCTCGATGAACGACGGGTACAGGCTCGGCATCAGCCGTCCCATCCACCCCGTGTCCAGCGTCTCGTCGGAGTCCGACGCCGAAAACCAAATGTCGGTCGAGCGGAAGTGCGACAAGCTGTGGTCGTCGTAGCCCACGGACTGAACGACGGCCACGTCGCCATCTCCCCAGGCCGACTCGAGGCTGGCCATCGCCCGGTTCATTCCGAGGTCGTCAGTCAACGAGAACGTGTCTGGTGCCCGGAGAGCTAGTCGAGGTCGTGAGTTGTAGTACACGTCGTTTCGGACGGGTACAATGGTGTTGAGTCCGTCGTTGCCGCCGGCGAGTTGGACGAGGACGAGGACGCGGTCGGTCTCAGAGGATCGCAGGGCCGAGAGGAGGGAGCTTCCCGTAAACGCTCGCGCGGGTGTCGCGCCTCCCCATAGTGCGGCCCCGGCGACGCCCAGGCCGAGCCCGGACATAAAGTCGCGGCGCGTCCAAGTCGCATGATCGACGTCGTGCTCAGCGCCGTGGCCGAGAGATATCGCCCTTTCGGGACTGGGGTCGTGGTTGCACATGGGTCAGCCGAGCTGGAATTCAGGGAGGCGCGTCAGGTGCTCGAGGAGCGCGCGGATGCGGATGTCGGCACCCGTTGCGGTCGGGTCCCACTCGTACTCCGGAATCGTGTCGAGCAGCACGCCGGTATACGTCTCGACCGCTTGCTCGTCGGGCTCGCGGCCGAGCAGTAGCGTCGCTGCGTGCCGGACGAACGCTCTCGGCTCGTAGGCGCCGGCCTCGAGCGCGAAGGGTTGAAGCGTCTGGTACTCCCGAGCCTTCCACAGTGTGATGCCGTCGACGAACCAGCGGATCGGGAGGGATGAGGTGTCCACCCAGGTACGTCCTCCGGGCCATCCGGCGACGTTCCACGGCTCGAAGAGGATCTGATTGGCGAGGTACATCTGGTACCACATCCACCCCTGCTCGCTACGGACGGCAGGGATGGAGAGCGTGCTCCACAGTCCGAACGAACGTTCCGCCGGGCTCTTGATCCGCGAGCGGATGACCGCGGCATCGAAAAAGTGAGCGCTGCCCAAGAGTGCCCGAATGACCGGATCGATCTGGAAGTCGCTCTTCTCAAACAGGGTCGCCATCTCGCCCACGACACCCTCGTCGGGGACGTCGTAGACGAACTCGCGATAGATCATCCGGCACACGAAGCGAGCGATCTGCGGGCTCCGCGCCTCGAACAGGATCGGGATGATGTCCTCGTAACTCCAAGGTCCCGTCTGCCCTAAGATGGTCTTGGTGCCGCCATCGTGCCAGTCGTCGTAGAAGACGCCCTCGAGGTCACCCTGGAACTCGATAGACCAACCGGTGAGTGCTCGCGACAGCTCCTCGACATCGCGCTGGCTGTAGTTCTGCGCCCCGTCCCGGTCGGTGATGCCCATCGTGAACAGCTCCAACAGCTCGCGGGCATAGTTCTCGTTCGGGGAGCCGGCCTGATTCTCCCACCCATTGAGATAGATCAACATCGCCGGGTCGATGCCGACGTCGTGAACGAAGGAGCGAAAATCACCGAGCGCGTGCCGCCGCATCAGTCCCCAATAACGAGCCAGGAACGGCGAGAAGTAGTAGGCCTCGTGCTCGGTAACGAAGTGGTTGCTCCACATGAGCGCGAGCCGCTCGCGGAAGGCGGTGGCCGTTCGCTCTAGTGGGTCAGAGCTGTCGCCGCCGAGACAGGCCCGGTAGACGCCCCATTGATACTCCCGCAGCCGCCCCTCCTGAGCATCGGAGAACACCTCGTACTCGGCAGAGCGCCACGGTGGAAACGACTCCCGGTACCACGCCGGCTGCGGTGGAGCTGGCATGCTCGCGACCGCGTCGACGAGGGCGTTCACGGACGCGCTCGGCCCGGCCTCGAGGGCGGCCGCGATGGCGTCGGCGTGGACGCCGTAGCCCGTCCTCGATAGAAGGTGGATCGCTCTCTCCGTCGTCCAGGGTGCGTCGGGACCTGGCACATAGGCCTCGAGGCCGGTCTGGGTCTGAAGAGAGCGACGCTGCGGACTCTCGGTTTCCAGCTTCTGACCAGGCCTCGAGGGGGCGACCCCTCGGCGAATCGTAATGCCGGCCGGGGCGTACTCGCCAGGCGCGGTCTCGAAGGGCTCCGTCGTCGGTTCCGGGCGGGTCCACTGGTCGGGCGTCGCGACGGGCTCGACGAGAGATCGTGGAGGAATGTTCGGAGCCATAAGAGGAAAGGCCTGTTCGTCGGGTTCCACCGGATGGGTGCGCGACCTAGCCTCAGTCGGTCACTGCATCGGGTGTTGTGATCGTCACGCGGGCGACGAGCGAAAAGTTACATCGTGAGCACGGTTCGTCCTCGAGGCTAAAAAGAGGCTAGCGGACGATGACGGCCTGGACGGACCGCTGCTGTCCCCCGGCCTCGAGGCGCAAGACGTACGAGCCAGACGGCAAGCGGCCGGCCTCGAGAACGGCTAGGTGAGACCCGGCGCTGAATGTGCCGTCTGCGAGTCGTGCGATCCGGCGGCCTCGGATGTCGAAAAGGTCGATCCGTGCTGGGCCGGGCTCTGCGAGGGAGAACGCGACCGTCGCCGTGTGTCGCAGCGGGTTCGGCGACGGCGGGCTGAGTGTGGGGCCTCGGTCCGGCCCGCTCTCGGACGCGACCCCGCGGCGTGGGGACACAAACCCGACCGGGTCGTAGGTACCACCCAGAATCGATCGCAGAGGCTCGTCCTCGAGGCCGAGCCACGACCCGAGCGCGGCGGCGTAGACGGATCGGAAGTCGGTCGAGTGACTGATGTTGCCGGTGCCGTCGAGCGTCGCGAGATCTGGTACGTCCCCAAAGAACCCGCCCTCGACGCCTTTTCCAAAGGCGAACAGAGGCGCGGCCGTCCCGTGATCGGTCCCGGATGAGCCGTTTTCCTGAACGCGCCGGCCGAACTCCGAAAACGTCATGGTGAGCACGCGTTCCGCGTCGCCCGACGCGTCGAGGTCGGACTGAAACGCTGCGACGGCGCCGCCCAGCGTGTCCATCAGTGCCTCGTGGCGGTCGAGTTGGTTGGCGTGCGTGTCGAAGCCGCCTAGGGACACGAGGTAGACGCGCGAGTCGAGACCGCCCTTGATGAGTCTGGCGACGGCCGCCAGGTGCTCGGCGAGCCTCGAGTCCGGGTAGTCAGCAGCGTTCTCGCCTTGTCCGCCGGCCTCTTGCACGGCTCCCAGGTACAGGTTCGACGCGTTCGACAGGGCTCGGACGAACCCGAGTTCGGCGCCAGACGGCGTGGCCGGGACGTCGTCCTCGTCGTACAAGCCTCCTCCCGCGACGATCTGCTCCAAGAGGGACGTGTTGGCCAGCCTCATGCTGAGGTCGCTCTCGCCGTCTTGGAACAGCAGCGGGTTGTACGCTCCGATCTGGACGGCCGGCGGGTGCTCCGGCAACGCATCCTCATAGGTCGGGAACGAGGTCCGGAGTGCGCCGCCAACCCAGCCACCGGTGTCGCGGTCTGGGCTCGCCCTCGAGGTCGACCAGGTATCGGTGGCTGCGAAGTGGCTCAGGCTCGAGTCGTCGTAGCCGACGCCGTGGACGATGGCCATGTCGCCACTCTGCCACACCGACTCGAGCGGCGCCAGCCTGCTGTGCATCCCGACGTCCTCGGTCAGTGAGATCGTGTCGCTGGCTCGCAACGCGAGAGTGGGCCTGGCGTTGTAGTACAGGTCGTTGCGGACCGGTACGATCGTGTTGAGGCCGTCGTTGCCGCCTGAGAGTTGGATCAGCACCAACACGCGGTCGGTGTCGAGCGAGGAGAGGCGGCCAAACAAGCTCCCGCCGTCGAGGGCATAGGCCTTCGTCGCCCCGATCGTGACGGCCGCCGCGGTGCCGAGGCCGGTGCGGAGCAAAAAGTCCCGCCGCGTCCAAGCGTGGTGGTCTTGGTCGTGAGCGTGTCCGTCCTCGAGGGCGGCGGCCCGGCGGTGTCCGTGGTGGTCGCACATGGCTAGACGAGTTGGAACTCGGGGAGGCGGGCGAGAAAGCGGAGCATCGAGCGGATGCGCCCCGGTGCGGTGGCGGCGGTCGGGTCCCACTCGTAGTCCGGGATGCCGGCCAGTAGGATCTCGAGCGCCTGTCCGCCGTCGGCGTCCGAGATGGGAACGGCGACCAGGATCTGGGCGGAGTCCGCGACGACGGCGTACGGGTCGAACGGGTCGGGCAGGCTCCTCACGAAGTCCTGCGCGAGCGTGCTGCGGCCGATGAGGTCGTCGGAGTTGAGCCAGCGCGCCGGCAACGTGCTGGTATCGAGCCAGCGCCGGCCGGTGTCCCAGCCGGAGACGTCGGGGGGGTTGAAGGGGGACTGGCCCGCTTCCCCGCCGTTTCGGATCGTTCGCTGGGCGTGGGGCAAGGGGTCGGAGGGGGCTAGCGTCGCCACGATCCCAACGGAATGTTCGAGGGCTCCTTTGATCTTCGAGCCCATGACGCCGTCCGAGAAAAAGTGAGCGCTCGACAAGAGCGCGACCACCGCGTCCATGACGACGAAGTCGGCGCCCTCGAGGACGTCTGCGAGCTCCGCGACGACCTGGGTGTTCGGCGTGTCGTGGACGAACTCGCGGTAAAGCCGTGACGCGACGTACTCAGCGATGGGCCGCCGCCGAGCGCTGAAGATCACGTCGATGGCGCCGTCGTAGTCGAGTGGCCCTGATACGCCGAAGACGGTCTTGTCGCTATCGTCGAACCGTCGGTCGACAAACTCGGCCTCGAGGAGGGTCCCCGAGACGGTCCAGCCTGTGAGCGCGCGGGAGAGCTCTGTGATGTCCTGCTGCGTGTAGTTGGGAGCTCCGGACAGATCAGTGATCCCCATCGTGAACAGCTCCAACAGCTCGCGGGCGTAGTTCTCGTTGGGCTGGCCGGACCGGTTCTGGTTGCCGTTGAGGTAGACGAGCATCGCCTGGGTCAGCCCGACCTCCCGCACGATCGCGTCGTATCGACCTAGCGCGTTCCGTCTCAGAACCGACCAATACTCGTGGACACGGTGGGATCGTCCGCCTGTCGCGGACCCGTCGACCGGGATGACGGAGTGCCACAAGAGGGCGAGCCGCTCGCGGAGAGGGGAGCCAGGATGGCGAGCGCCGAGCGCTTCCAAAACGAGGTGTTCACGGGCCTCCCTCTGGCCGAGACGGTTCGCCTCCTCGTACTCGCGGCGCTGCGCGGCGCTGGCAGACCGGGGGGGGCGTGAAAGGTCCGCCCAACTCGGTCGCGGGGGCTCGCCCGCCTCGATGGCGTTACGGACGAGGCGGCGCACACCGGCCTGGGCGCCTTCAACAGTGAGTCGCTCGACCTGTTCGGCGTCGAGGCCGAAGCCTGCGCGGCGCCACAGATGAGCTGCGCGCGCCACGCCCCATGGTTGGGACGAGGTCGCCTGGTAGGGCGTCAAGCCTCCAGCGTAAGGCGGTGGCTCTGGCGGAAGCAAAAAGGCTTCCGGGTCAGCGGGAAGCGAGAGGAGTCGTCGACGGTCCATCGAGCCAGCACGCGGGGAGAGGGAGTATCGGCCTCGAGGGCACGTTCCAATAAGTACAACCGTACCTGTCGCGG
>NZ_JBARYR010000389.1:0-12083 GCF_049648075.1 Rubrivirga sp.
CCCGCGCTACCCACACTCTCCTTCCTGGGCGGCACGCCCTTCGCCGACCCGCTCACCATCGCCTGGCTCGACAAGATCGCGTCGTCCGACGAGGGCGGCGGCGGTGGAGGCGGAGGCCTGAGCCCGGCGACCGAGGAGGCCGTCAAGGACGCGCGCGAGAAAGCCTCCGGCGGAGACGTCCCGGGCGCCGTCTCGGCACTCATGGCCGAGGCCGGCGCGCCCCGCGACCGCTTCGAACGGACCGTCACCGCCGCCGAGTTGTGCCTCGGCTCAGGACGTCCCGACGTCGCGCTCGGCCTGCTCGACGGTGCCGACGAGGCCATCCGGCTTCATCGCCTCGACGTGTGGGACCCGGCGACGGCCTCGAGGGCGCTACGCACGCTCTACACCTGCTCCTCGGCGCTCCTTGCGACAGCCAAGACGCCCGAGCGCGCCCAGGCCCTCAGCGCCCAGGCCGACGACGCGTTCGCGCGGTTGACGCGGCTCGACCCAGCCCACGCTATGCGTAGTACGAAGGCGCCTGCCTAAATGGTCAAACGGGCCGATGCTGACCTCGAGTGCTACGCGCTCTTCCGGGAAGCGAGGTCCCCGGTCTCGAGAAGTCGGGCAGGAGTTCGTGATGGGGGTGCAAGTAATCCAGTTCGCACTCAACAGACCCTCATCACGGTCGGGGCGCCCTAGTAGAACATTCTCCGCTTAACGTTGTGCTCCGCTCGGATCGAGTTCTCACAAATCGGCATGCCGTCGTAGGGGTCTAGGCCGACTGTGAAGTGCTCCTCGTCCATCACCGTCGGTTTCCGGGTTCCTTCTGCGTAGTGCATGGAGTGGACAAGCTCGTGGGCCAGCGCGATGTAGATCGGGCGCCCTCCCTGGCCCGGAACTGAATACGAGTTCGGGTGCCAGAACACCACGGACTTGGATCCAGAGCCAGGGATCTTCGACTTCTCCTCCGAGATGGCAACCGCTTTGTTTCCGCCGCTCAATCCAACTTCTCCAACGCTCTCTTTCGTTGTGCTAGCCCGCTGAATAATGACATTGTGGCCGTTGAACCTCGCGATTGTACCCCCTCCGGCCGGGTTGGCATCATTGAGGGTCTGGAGCAGTGCTTTCCCCGCAGTCTTCGAGTTAATCCTCGTCAGAGCATCCCTGACAGTTAGGTGGAAGTACGGAGACTCGTCGCTCTTTTCAACGGCGATCTTGGGGTAGGAAGCGATTGGGGTCTCTATCGTTTTCGGCATGGTCGAGGGGTGTATCGAGGTTAAAGCAAGCTCGAAGCGCACGGCTTCTCTCAGCAAGAGGGACGACGCGCAGAAAGCGTCCTCCTTCATTTACTTACTACAGGAATATCCCTCCGACTGGGTCACGCCTTCACGGAAAGATGAAAGCCTCTGCCGGAGTGGAATCTGACCGAAGGAAAAAAGATGGCGCTCGGCTCAACGAGAATGACGGTCTTCGACTTCGTTTCCTGTTTCCCATAGCAGACGCCCTTTCCCCATTCAGACTCACCCGCGATGTCCCAGAGTTTTCAGCACGAGAAGCCGCCCGCCCGTGTCAACCTGTTCCTCGAGGTCGCCAAGGGCGACGCCAAGGAGAAAGTCGAGCTCCCGATGCGGATGCTCGTCATGGGCGACTTCACCAACCGCGAGGACGGCACGCCGCTCGAGGAGCGCGAGGTCCTCAACCTCAACAAGGACAACTTCGAGGACGTGCTCAAGTCGCAGGACGTCGCTGTCAAGACGGCGGTCCCCAACGCGCTCACGGGCGAGGGCGACCTGGCCGTGGACCTGAAGTTTGACTCGATGAAGTCGTTCTCCCCGGACGCCATCGCGCTCCAGGTCCCCGAGGTCGCCCGGCTGCTCGCGGCTCGCAACTTGCTCCAGGACCTGCGCAACCGCCTGATCTCCGCCGCCGACTTCCGCAAGCAGATCGAGTCCGTCATCAAGGACGACGACGCTCGTGCGAAGCTGCTCGCCGAGCTCGGAGCCGTCGTCGAGGACGACGCTGCCGAAGCCGACGGAGACGACGCGTAGCCCCCACTCACCCAATCCCACTACCGATATGGCCGAGGGCCAGCTTGAGACCGAAGGCGCTGCCGCCGAAACCACCGAAGAGGGCTCCCTCCTCGACTCCATCCTCTCGAAAGTTGACGTCGCTAAGCCCAGCTCGGCTGTCAGCGTCGACGACTTCAGCGACGCCGAGACGCTCGGCGCCCAGGACCGGGGGGGCATGATGTCCGCCGCGCTCCGCGTCTTCATCGACGCCGTCGCGGCCCGGGACGCCCCACTCGTCAAGATCGACAAGTTCCTGGTCGACGGACTAGTCGCCGACATCGACGCGAAGATCAGCGCGCAGATGGACCAGATCCTCCATAACGAGGAGGTCCAGAAGCTCGAGTCCGCCTGGCGCGGGCTGAAGTTCCTGGTCGACCGGACCAACTTCCGCAAGAACGTCAAGATGGAGTTCCTGAACGTCTCCAAGGAGACGCTGCGGGAGTCCTTCGAGGACGCGCCGGAGCTGATCCAGAGCGCGCTCTATCGCCACGTCTACACGAACGCGTACGACCAGCCGGGCGCCGACCCGTACTCCGCGATCGTCTCGAACTACGAGTTCGACGCGTCGCCGCAGGACGTCGCGCTCCTGAGCGACATCTCGAAGGTGGCCGCCTCGGCGCACGCCCCGTTCATCGGATCCGTCGGGCCGAAGTTCTTCGGGAAGGAGTCCATGGAGGAGTGGAAGAAGATCCCGGACCTCTCCGCCTACATGGAGCTCACCGACTTCACCAAGTGGAACGCGTTGCGCGATTCGGAGGACTCCCGCTACCTCGGGCTCACGTTCCCGCGCTTCCTGACGCGGCTCCCGTACGGCCAGGACACGCTCCCGGCCAAGACGTTCAACTACTCCGAGGACGTCGTCGGCGACGACCACGACAAGTACCTGTGGGGCAACGCCTCGTTCTCGTTCGCGAGCAACATGGTGCAGGCGTTCCAGCGCGACGGCTGGAGCGTCCAGATCCGCGGCCCGCAGTCGGGCGGCAAGGTCGACGACCTGCCCGTCCACCTGTACGACGTCGGCAAGGGCAAGCAGGCCAAGATCCCGACCGAGGTCCCGATCTCGGAGACCCTCGAGTTCGAGGCCGCGAACCTCGGCTTTATGCCGCTCTCGCACTACCAGGGCCGCGACTTCGCGTGCTTCTTCTCGGCCAACTCGGCCCAGCGCCCGAAGCTCTACGACGACGCCGCCGCGACGGCGAACAGCCGGATCAACAGCCGCCTGCCGTACATCTTCCTGGCGTCGCGGATCGCGCACTACCTCAAGGTGCTCCAGCGCGAGAACATCGGCGCGACGAAGGATGCCGTGACCATCGAGAGCGAGCTCAACCGCTGGCTCAAGGGGCTGGTCACCGAGATGGCGAACCCGTCGGCCTCGACGATCGCCAAGTACCCGCTCAAGGCGGCGTCGGTGACGGTCTCTGAGATCGAGGAGAACCCCGGGTTCTTCCGCGTCCAGACGGCCATCCTCCCCCACTTCCAGATCGAGGGCATGGACGTCAGCCTCTCGCTCGTCGGCAAGATGCCGAAAAAGTAGCGTGTCCCCTCACGCGACCGCGTGAGACGGACCGTGACCCGGTCCGTCCTCGAGGACGGACCACCCAAACACTCAAACCAAGAACACCAATACAATGGCTACATCCATCTACATGAAGGCGACCGGCGCGAAGTCCGGCCAGATCAAAGGCTCCGTCGCGACCGACGGCCGCACCGACCTGGTCCAGCTCGATTCCGTCTCCCACGGCGTCATGATCCCGTGGTCGATCACCCAGGGCGCGATCCAGGGCGGCGGCCACCATCAGTCCGAGGTCTCGCTGAGCTGCGTGACCGACAAGTCGCTCGTCCCGCTCATCAACGCCTCGACGAACTCGGAGGAGTTCACGACGGTCGAGTTCACGTTCTACAACCGCGACGTGACCGGCGCCGAGGAGATCTTCCTCACGACGACCATCGAGCGCGCCCACATCTCGAGCATCAACTGGGGCATGAGCGCCGGCTCGCCCTCGGATTCGTTCGGGATCTCGTTCCACTTCGGCAAGATCAGTTTCCTGTGGGCCGACGGCTCCTTGGAGGCCGAGGACGACATCCTGACGCCGAACTCGTAGACCGAACGGCTCGCCCTCGAGGCCGAGACCTCGAGGGCGAGCCCCCACGTGTGTGGACCTCGCGCTGTTCGACATCCTGGAGGGCCGGTTCGGCGGGACGATCCCCGTCGAGTCGGTCTCTCGGGATGAGCACCGCTTGCAGAGCGTCGTCGGCAACCTCGAGCGCCTGTTCAACACGCGCCAGGGGTCGGTGCCGCACCTGCCCGACTACGGGCTCCCGGACCTCGCCTCGATTCAGCGCGACGCGCCGACCTCGACGGAGGGGCTCCGCGTCCGACTTCGTGAGGCCGTGATCGCGTACGAGCCACGCCTCAACCGCGTCCGCGTCGAGACCCAGGGCTTGGATGCCCAGGAGATGCGGACCACGTTCATCATCAGCGGCGAGATCGCGCCGGGACAGCGGATCCGCCTGGAGACCGTCTTCGAGTCCCAAGAAGCCGCCCACGTCCGCCCCGCCGGCTAACGTCCCTGCGACGGCCCGAGCGGAGACCTTCGCGCCCATGCTGCTCCGCCACTACGAAAGCGAACTCCGCTACCTCCGCGAAGGGGGGGCAGCGTTCGCCGAGGCGCACCCAGAGCAAGCGGGCATGTTGCGCCTGGATGCGCTCGAGGACCGCGACCCCTACGTCGAGAGGCTTCTCGAGGGCGTCGCGTTTTTGTCGTCGCGCGTGCAAGAGCGCTTGGACGACGACCTGCCGGAGTACACGCAGCGCCTCGTGGGCCTGCTGTACCCCCACTTTTTGCGGCCCTTCCCGTCGTGCTGCATCCTCGAGCTGACGCCGAAGCCGGGGATGGTCCCTGAGACCACGACGCTCCCTCGGGGTATCGAAGTCCTGACCGACCGGATCGGACCCGAGCGCGTCCCGATCCGGTTCCAGACCGCGCAGGACGTCCGGCTGCACCCGATGGAGCTCGAGTCCGTCGAGCTGCGGTACGACCCGGACAAGACGAGCCGGATGCGGCTCCTGTTCAGCCTGACCAAGGGCACGCCGGTGAGCGCCGTCGACCTGTCGCGGTTGCGGCTGTTCCTGCACGCCGAGAGCAGCGTGGCCTCGACGGCCCACTTGCTCTTGACGCGGCACGTGACGCGCGTCGAGGTCCGCACGGGCGAGACCCTGACCTCGAGGCCGGGCGGGGGCGAGCCGCCGGTCGCGTCCGTCCGAGGCCAGAACGGCGTCCAGCCGGCCGCCCTCGAGGCCGAGGACGGGCTCCTGCCCCACAACGACGCGCTGCCCTCCGGCCTGCGGCTCCTGCAGGAGATGCTCCTGTTCCGCCGCAAGTTCTGGCAGGTCGAGCTGGTCGGCCTCGAGGCCTTGACAGAGGTCGACCCCGAGGCGGAGCGGTTCGCGGTGGACGTCGTGTTCGACCGGCCCTACCCGGAGGACCGCCAGATCCTGACCGAACACGTCAAGCTCCACTGCACGCCGGCCGTCAACCTGTTCGACCACGACGCGGAGCCGATGCTGGCCGAGCACACGTGGGCCGAGCAGCGCGTCATCCCGAGCCTGCGCCAGCGGCGCAGCATCGAGGCGTACGACGTCGAGGGCGTCGTCGGCGTCGAGAAGGGGACGGCACGGAAGCGCGAGTACGCGCGGTCGGCCGGGCTGTCCTCGAACGCGGAGCGGAGCTTCGACGTGCTGCGGCGGTCGGGCGCCACGCCGGGGACGGACCTCTACCTCCAGCTCGCCGGTCCCGACCTCGATGCGGGCGCCCCCGTCCCCGAGACGCTGTCCGTCGCGATGCGGTGCACGAACGGCGCGCTCCCGTACGAGATGCTCCAGCCGGGCATGGTGGACCGGCTCTCGCCCGACGCCCCCAAGATTGCGACGGTCGCCAACCTCGACCGGCCCTCGATGATTCGGCGCCCGCCGATGGATCGGCATCCGGATCTGCTGTGGGCGCTCTTGGCGCACTGGTCGTTCAGCCACGGGTCCGTCGCGACGCAAGAGGCGGTGACCGGCCTGCTCGACCTCTACGACTGGGCCGACACCGAGGCGAGCCGTCGCCGACGCCGGGGCATCCGCGAGGTAAGCTGGGCACCCACCGAGGTCATGAACCGAGGTGCGCTGCGACGCGGAGCCCACGTCACCATCAAGGTCACCGACGGCCACTTTGCCGACGACGGCGACTTGGCTCTGTTCGGGCTGGTGATGAGCGAGTTCCTATCGCTCTACGCCACGCTCAACGCGTTCGTGCACCTGACCGTCGAGACTGTCCCCTCGGGCCGGACGATGACGTGGACGCCCGACCGCGGCCAGCGCCCGATCGTATGACCGAGCGCGACCCCCTCGCCCTCGAGGCCGACGCACAGACCTCGCCGCCGAGCACGCCGGCCGCGCTGGAGCAAGCCGCCCTCGAGGACGTCACCGCCCGTCTGCACGAGCGGGCGTACGAGTTCGAGTTCTTCCAGGCCGTTCGGCTGATGGCGGCGGCGCGCGGCGGTCCGCACACCGTCGGAGGGCCGTCGCCCAGCACGGAGGCCGTCCGCATCATCCCCGATCCCGCGTCGGTCTTCCCCGCGTCCGACGTGCGGCGCGTCCGTCCTCGAGGGCGGGACGAACCGGCGGAGATGCACGTCGGGTTCGGAGGTCTGTTCGGCGTCGATGCCGCCCTCCCGACCACGTTCCACGAGCGCGTCTCGCCGGGGACCGAGTCGGAATCGCCCTTGCGCGACTTCCTCGATTTTCTGGGGCACCGTCCCTATGCGCAGCTATGGCGGGCGTGGGCGCGGTATCGGCCCGAGGTTCGGGGCGGAGTCGGGCGACGGGACGTCCACGCGGTTAGGGCGGCGGCGCTCAGCGGGATCACGGAGACCGACGCCGTCGCGGCGGAGACCGCCGAGCTACTCCCGCTCGCGGCCCGGCTCTCGGCCTGGACGCGCAACGCCGAGGGCCTGCGCGCGCTCATCCAACATGCGACCGGGCTTCGGGTCCGTGTTATCGAGAACGTGCCACGGCGCGTCCGACTCGGAGACCGCCCCGCCCTCGGGACGGCACGAGTTGGCATCGACGCGGTCGTGGGCGCGACCATCTACGACGAGTCCGGGATGTTCCGGCTCCAGATCGGCCCGCTCGGCCTCGGAGCGTTCCGCGACCTGTTGCCTGGCCAAGCTGGCGCCCGGCGCGTGGCGTCGCTCGTCCGCCTCTACACCTCGGACACGCTCGACTACGACGTCGAGCTCCACCTCATTGCGGAGGAGGCCCCGCCGCTCAAACTGGGCGATGGTGACAGTGCGCGACTCGGTCGCAACGCCCACCTCGGCAAACCACGAACTCCCTTGGTCCAACGGCGCGTGCGCTATGCCGCCGCGTGATCCTCGATTTCCTAGAACCCCGTACGTCCTAGCGAGCCCGCTCGCGCTTGTCTCCCCCCTCCGCTACCGGCTCAACCCCCAACACCCATGATCTCGAAAGACGTCAAGCGCCTGCTCCAGAAGCTCAACGACCCCATGACGCGCGCCCGCGAGGGCGCGGCGGGGCTCGCCGTCGGTCGCGGCCACTACGAGGTGACCGTCGAGCACGTGCTACTCAAGTTGCTGGAGGACGGGAACGGGGACGCGCCCCTCGCCTTGTCGCGGATGGGCGCCGACCCGGGTCGCGTAGGCAAGGCGCTGACGGACACGATCGAGCGCTACAAGACGGGCAACGCGGGACGGCCGGCGTTCTCACCCCTGCTGCTCGACCTGATCGAACGGGCGTTCGTGGCGGGCTCGGTCCACCACGGGCTCGGTGAGATCCGATCGGGCGCGTTCCTCGAGGCCTACCTCGAAGCCGACGCCTTCGCGACCTCGAGTGCGCGCGACGCGATGGGCGACGCCAAGGCCGACGACCTGCGCGACCGGTTCTTCGACCTGGTCGACGGCTCGGAGGAGAACCGGGCGTCGAGTCGGGGATCTTCAGCGCGCCTCAACCCCGCGGGCGGAGGCGAGGGCGAGACGGCCCTCGACCTGTACACGGAGTCGCTCACGCAGCAGGCCCGGGACGGCGGCATCGACCCGATCTTCGGGCGCGACCGCGAGATCCGCCAGGTGATCGACGTGCTGTCTCGGCGTCGCAAGAACAACCCGATCCTGGTCGGCGAGGCGGGCGTCGGCAAGACGGCGGTCGTGGAGGGCTTGGCCCTCCGCATCGTGGCCGGCGACGTGCCGGACAGCCTGAAGGACGCCGAGATCGCCGCCCTCGATCTGGGGTCGCTCCAGGCCGGCGCCGGCGTCAAGGGCGAGTTCGAGTCGAGGATGAAGGCGGTCATCGAGGCCGTCCGTGACGCGCCCCGTCCGACCATCCTGTTCATCGACGAGGCCCACACGTTGGTCGGCGCAGGTGGCGCGGCCGGGACGGGCGACGCGGCCAACATGCTCAAACCAGCGCTCGCGCGCGGCGAGCTCCGATCGGTCGCGGCGACGACCTGGAGCGAGTACAAGAAGCACATCGAGAAGGACCCGGCGCTCGCCCGGCGCTTCCAGATGGTTAAGGTCGACGAGCCCGACGTCGAGACAGCCGTGGTGATGATGCGCGGCGTGCGCGACCGCTACGAGCAGCACCACAACGTCCAGATCACCGACGAGGCCGTCCGCGCCGCCGTCGAACTGAGCGACCGCTACCTGTCCGGCCGCCAGCTCCCCGACAAGTCCGTCGACCTGCTGGACACCGCATCGGCGCGCGTCAAGATGTCCCAGGACGCGACGCCTGCCGCCCTCGACGACGTGGGCCGGCGCCTGCACGAGGTCGAGACCGAGCTGACCGCCATCCAGCGCGACGTCTCCGCCGGGCTCGGCACCGACGAGAACGTCGCCGACCTCGAGGCCGAACGCGACGAGTTGACGGAGCAGAAAGCCGCTCTGGGGGAGCGGTGGCAGAAGGAGCAGGCCGTCGCCCGCGACCTCGAGGCCGCCCGCAAGGACGCCGCGTTCGTCGGCGGCGCCGCGCCCGAGGGCGTTCGTGACCTCCACGCCCAGCTCTCCGGGCTGCAGGACGAGAACGGCCCCCTCGTCCACGCCGAGGTCGGACAGCGCGTCGTGGCCGAGGTCATCGCCGACTGGACCGGCATCCCGATCGGGGACATGGTCAAGGACGAGGCCCAGATGCTCCTCGAGTTGGAAGAGCGGCTGACCTCCCGGATCCGAGGGCAGGACAACGCGCTCACCGAGATCTCGGACGCGATCCGGACCTCGAAGGCCGGGATGCGCAAGCAGGACGCGCCGTTGGGCGTGTTCTTGCTGGCCGGCCCGTCCGGCGTCGGCAAGACGGAGACCGCACGGGCGCTCGCGGAGCTGCTGTTCGGCGGCGAGCGGTTCCTGGTCTCGATCAACATGAGCGAGTACCAGGAGAGCCACACCACGAGCCAGCTCAAGGGCTCGCCTCCCGGCTACGTCGGCTATGGCGAGGGCGGCGTGCTGACCGAGGCCGTCCGGCAGCGCCCGTACTCCGTCGTCCTGCTCGACGAGGTCGAGAAGGCCCACATCGACGTGATGGAGATGTTCTACCAGGTCTTCGACCGCGGCATCCTGCGCGACGGCGAGGGCCGCGAGGTCGACTTCACGAACACGATCATCCTGTGCACCTCGAACGTGGGCAGTGCACTCGTGCAGCAGGCCTCGATGGCCGAGGAGGCCCCGACGCTGAACGAGCTGCGCGACCTGATCCACGAGCCCCTGGCGAGCCACTTCCAGCCGGCCCTCCTGGGCCGCATGAACGTGGTCCCGTTCCTGAGCCTCGACCGCGAGGCGATGGGGGCCATCGCGCGCCTCAAGCTCAACAAGGTGAACAAGCGCCTGGAGGAGAACCACGGCATCCGGTTCGTCTACCCCGACGCCGTCGTCGAGGAGATCGCCGACCGGTGCACGACGATCGACGCCGGCGCCCGCAACATCGACGCGATCATCGACCGGACGGTCCTGCCGAACGCGAGCCGCGCGCTCCTGGCCCGCCTGGCCGATGAGAACCTGCCGGCCGCCCTCGAGCTCGGCTTGGACGAGTCGGGGAATTTTACCTATACCTTCTACGACTCGCTGTCCGACCTCGAGGCCGCCCGCGCCAGCGGCGACGGGGCCGTCGGCTCCGCCGGCCTGTCGGCTCTCGAGGCCGAGCCGACGACCGAACCGAGCAGCGCCCCCATCGAGGACGAGGCCTCCGCAGACCCCGAGGACGAGACGCCCGTCGAGGACGACTCCGATGCGGCCGAGCCCGTCCTCGAGAGCCACGACGTCGGCGTCGGCGACGCCGGCACCGATCCCACCACCACCGACGAGACCGAGGCCGACGACGCCCCCGATCCCGTGACCTGACCCGATGGAGAGCTACCGCGTCCGCCACCAGCTCACCTGCAGCGCCCTGCCCCCAGACACGTTCCGGGTGGCAGAGTTCTCAGGGACCGAGACGATCTCGCGCCCCTTCCGGTTCGAGATCGAGCTGGCCTCGGAGGACGCGGAGATCGACTTCGAGGACGTCATCGACAAGCCCGCGACGCTGACGATCGCGCGGGGCGACGACGGCCCGGTCGAGCTCTCGGGCATCGTCGAGCACTTCGTGCAACGCCACCAGGTGCGGTGGGAGAACCGCCATTACTACCTCTACCGGATCGTCCTCGTCCCCCGGCTCTGGCGCCTTTCGTTCTCGACCCAGAGCCGGATCTTCCAGGACCTGACGGTCGAGGAGATCGTGGCGTCCGTCCTCGAGGACGCCGGCGTCGATCACGAGTGGAACCTCTCCGACAGCTACGAGCCACGCGACTACACGACCCAGTACAAGGAGACCGACCTCGACTTCGTCCAGCGCCTCTTGGAGTTCGAGGGCGTCCGGTACTGGTTCAGGCACGAGGGCGGCTCCGAGACGCTCGTCCTGAGCGACGACGCCAGCACGGCGGGCCCCATCGAGGGCGACGACCTGCTCCCGTACAACCTCGAGGGCTCGACGGAGACGGACTCGGTCCAGTCGTTCGTCGCCCACCGCCGGCTGGTCACGGCCAAAACGGAGACCAAGGACTACAACTACCGGACGCCGGCGGAGGCCCTGGTCGCGACCTCCGAGATCGACGCGGTGGCCGCGACCGGCATCTCGTCGGACTCGATGATCCACGTGACGGACCAAGGCCGGGCCGACCGGCTCACGAAGGTCCGCAACGAAGAGATCGAGTCGGGACGGCTCGTGATGCAGGGCGCGAGCAACTGCTTCCGGCTCCGCACCGGGTTCCGGTTCGGCCTCGACGAGCACTTCCGAGGCGACCTGAACCAGGACTACCTCATCACCCAGGTCACCCACACCGGAGCGGAGGCCAACGTGCTCGGATCCGGTGGAGAAAGCCGAGCCGGGTACAAGAACGAGTTCACGGCCGTGGCCGCGTCGGTCCCCTACCGTCCCCCGCGGCTCACGCCCGAGCCCAAGCTCCCCGGCGTGCTGACGGCCAAGGTCGAGAGCGCCGGCGGCACCTACGCGCCCGTCGACGACCAAGGTCGCTACCGCGTCCGTTTCCCCTTCGACCTCGGCGACGAGGGCGACGCCCAGGCCACCAAGCCCGTCCGCCTGGCGCAGCCCTACACGGGGCCGGGCTACGGCCAGCATTTCCCCGTCCACAAGGACGCCGAGATGGTCGTGGCCTGCGTCGACGGCAACGTGGACCGCATCGTTGGCCTGTCGACGGTCTACTACCCGACCTACGACTCGCCGGTCACGAGCGACAACGCCGCCCAGAACGTGTGGCGAACGTGGGGCGAGAACGAGCTCACCTTCGACGACACGCAGGGCTCGGAGTTGGTCTACCTCCGCGCGACGAAGGACCACTTGTCGGAGATCATCGACAATCAAGAGAATCACGTCGGGACCAATCGGACCCAGACAGTCGGGCAGGACGAGACGATGTCCGTCGGTCGTGACCAGAAGGAGGAGGTCGGGCGAGACAACGAGCACACGGTCGGTCGCGACCAGAAGCTCAACGT
>NZ_JBARYR010000390.1:0-7161 GCF_049648075.1 Rubrivirga sp.
CACCCCGGCCTCCGACCTCGACGGGTGGTCCGAACGGGCCTCCGGCCACCCCGGCACGTCCTACAGCGCCCGATTCGAGCCCCGCGAGGCCATCGCTGGCGACGTCGCCCGAGCCGCCGCCTACGTCGCTGTCGTGTACGAGTCGGCCGTTGACGCCGCAAGCGAACGACGCTTCTTGACCACCATGCTCGCCGACCTCAAGGCCTGGAACCATCAGGACCCGCCCGACGACCTCGAGGTCGCTGAATCGGACTGGGTCGCTGGGCTCCAGGGCACCGCCAACCCGTTCGTCCTCGACCCTACGCTCCTCGACCGGGCCTTCGGCGACTACCTCGCTCCGTCCGGTGACCCCGATCCCGGCGGAGACTCCCCGATCGTCTGGATCAACGAGATCCACTACGACAACGCGGGCGCCGATGTCGGCGAGTTCATCGAGGTCGCTAGCTCGGCGGGCACCGACCTCGACGGCTGGCGAATCGTCCTCTACAACGGCGCCAACGGCTCGGCCTATGACGACCGCGCGCTCGCAGGCGTGGTCCCCGACCTCGAGGCCGGGCTCGGCGTCCTCGAGGTCACCTACTCGATAAACGGGATCCAGAACGGGCCGAGCGACGGCGCCGCCCTCGTCGATCCTGACGGCCGCGTCGTCCAGTTCGTCTGTTGGGAAGGCACGCTCACAGCAACCGACGGACCGGCCCAGGGCCTCACCTCCATCGACGTCGACGTCCAGGAGTCCGGCGCCACACCCATCGGACACGCGCTCCGTCTCTCTGGGTCTGGCCGCTCGCTCGCTGACTTCGCCTGGTCCGGTCCCGGCCCGGCCTCGCCTGGGAGGCTCAACGCGTCCCAATCCGTCCCCGTCGCGACCGCTCTCGAACGCCGTCCTCTACGTCTCGTCCTGGGCCTTGCCCGGCCCAACCCCTCGACGGACTCGGTCCGGTTCAGCCTCGATTGTACCGGTCCCGTGCGGGCGACCGTCCTCGACGCGTTGGGCCGGCGAGTCGCTGTCGTCCTCGACGGTCCGTCTCCTGCCGACCTCGAGATCGACGTCTCCGCGCTACCACCCGGAGCATACGCGCTCCGGGTGGTCTCTCCATGCGGGTTGTCCAACCGGTCATTCACCGTCGTGCGCTAGAGTGAGGCGCGAGCCTGGTTCTTCGCCATCGGTGGTCGCCCTGAGACCGTGTTGCTCTGTTGAGAAGCTCGCGGGACCGGAGTCTACGGCTGGCGTTCGACGGTGGCACCCGCCGCTGATCCGATGGCCAATCGACTCCTCCGCTTCGCCCAGCTAGCCCACGAAGTCGCCTGCGAGGCGATCCCGGAGCGTGCCCACCGCTTCGCGCCCAAGCGCTACACCCAGCCACAGCTCTTGGCTTGCCTGCTCGTCAAGGAGTATCTCCGGCTCGACTACCGCACCGCCCAGGAGACGCTCGACGCCTCCGATGGACTCCGCGACGCAATCGGGCTCTCCGTCGTGCCCGATTACTCCACGCTGTGGCGCTTCGCCCATAACAAGGCGACCGCCGACGTGGTCGCGGCGGCACTCGTGGAGACCGTTCGCCGGTTCGAGGCCTCCGGTCACGATCCGCCGCAGGGGCCGCCGCTCATCGCCATCGACTCGACGGGCATGTTCTGCGGTCACGCCTCGCGCTACTTCGACCAACGGCGGCGCAAGGGCTCGACGTCGACCTACAGAGCGCGGGCCTACCAGAAGTGGGCCGCGGCCCTCTGGATCGGCCCTCAGCTCGTCACCGCTCAACTCTCGAAGCCGGGCCCGTGCGGCGACCACCCGGACCTGCCGCCGCTGGCCGAGCGCTCTGTCGCGTCCGTGCCTGGCGCGGTCATCCTGGCCGACGCGGGCTACGACTCCGAACGCAACCACGTCTTCTGCCGGGAGTATCTCGGCGTCGAGACGCTGATCCCGGCCAAGACGCGGCGCTACGTGGCGGGTCCAAGCGGGCGTTACCGCGCCGAGATGGTCGCGAGACTCGGATGCGCGACACTCGACGCCGAGGGCCAGTCGACACCGCGCAAGACCTACGGTCAGCGGTGGCTCGTCGAGACGCTGATGTCGGTCGCGAAGCGGAAGTGGGGCGAGGCGCTCGCGGCCCGTCTTCCGGTGATGCAGGAGCGGCAAGCTCTTCTGCGAGGCCTCGTCTACAACCTGTACCGGCTCGTCGGGCTCGGCGTCACGCCTAGATTGGCCGCTCCGTGAGCTTCTCAACAGAGCAGGGGCCGCTCAGCCGCCGAGGCTGAGGGCGCGGTGAATCGGGCGAGCAACCTACGCGCCGATCTCTCACCGAAGCAACAACGCTTAGAGCCCGAGGTCGGCCTGCAGTGGCGGGATCATTCCAATCAGGATGCCTTCCTTGTGATCCCACTCCCCGCCGCTGCCATGACGCCCGACTACTTCACCGGACTCGACCTCCACAAGCGCTCCGTCACCGCCACCACCCTCGACGCCCGAGGCGCCGTCGTGGCGACCGCCAAGATGCCCTGCCGACCGGCGGCGCTCCTGGCCTACTTCGCCCAGCAGCCCGGACGCCACGCCGCGACCGTCGAGTGCACCACCGGCTGGTACTGGGTCAAGGACGCACTCGACGGACACGTCGACCTCACTCTCGCCCACGCCAAGGGCATCAAGGCCATCGCCGCGGCCAAGGTCAAGACCGATAGCGCCGACGCGGCCATGCTGGCCCATCTTCTGCGGACCGATCTCCTGCCCGAAGCCCACATGGTCTCTGACGAGATGCGTCCGCTCCGCGACGTGCTCCGCACTCGGCTCCGGCTGGTCGAGCGGCGCGTGGCCGCCCAGAACTCTATCGCCCGGCTCTTGGAGAAGCACAACGTCCGCGACGTGGCCGAGCTCGACGCTTTCGGTCGGCTCCAGGCCGAGACCCACATCGAGCAGGCCGAACTGCTCCACGCCCAGGTCAAGCGGCTGGAGAGCGCGCTCGTGCCGCACCTGGTGCCCGACGCCGACGTCCAACGGCTCCTCCGCATCCCGGGCATCGGCAAGGCCTGCGCCTTCTCGATCCGCTTGGAGGTCGACGACATCAGCCGCTTCGGCTCCGACCGAGCGTTCTTCAGCTACTGCCGCCTCGTGCCGGGCGCCGACAACTCCGGCGACCGCGTCCGGCACAAGCGGAGCCGCAACGGCAACCGCTACCTCAAGCTCGCCTTCAGCCACGCGGGCGTCCGGGCGATCCAGTACTACCCCGAGGTGAAGGCGTGGTACGGCTCCAAGAAGCGCAAGAAGCCCGAGGCCGTCGCCCGCGCGCTCGTCGCCAAGGAGGTCGCCCGGATCGCGTACCACGTGCTGAGGAAGCAACAGGACCTCAACGGCCAGTTCAAGGGGAAGCCCTTGAGCCGGACGAAGAAGGAGCTATGGCCCCTCTTGCCAAGCCCGGCCAGTAGAACTGGCGACGGGCAGGGCTCCGGCCCTGTACCGCCCTCGGCGGGAATGGGAAGGTGAGAGGCGTGCCGCCGACAGAGATCTGGGACGACTCTCGCCCAAGAGTCCGTCGTCGAGACCGACGGCGAGAGCCCGTATGGGGGTGTGGCCCGCCAGCGCTTCGAAGAAGCGAGTTGACGAGGACCGACCCGACCTGACGCCGCGGTGCCGATGCTCCGACAAACCGAGCGCCCCCCAGATCGAGGGGTGCAGGGCGAGACTGCCCCTACGACTCGAAAAACGCCCCACTTGACAAAGACCTGATTATGGGGGTTATATGGCCGGTGGGTTTGGGTTAATGTTTACCGAGGTACTTGCGGAGGTGACACCAATGCAATTTGGGCGCGGACGTGCTCGAAGAACTCGGGGTCGAGCATCATCCGCGTCGTGAAGTCCGCAAACGGCATTCCTGAGTACCACGTCTCCCAAACGTGACGCGGGAGGCCCTGAACGAACAGTGCAACCACGATGCCCGACCCCGGTTCGCGGCCACCAGCCGGACCGCGAGCGTTGGTCTGAGGCCGAGCGTACATAGCTCGCGTCAGGACTCCGGCCACGCTCCCGCTTTTGAGTCCGTACGCCTCGAAGCGGTCCTGAGACCACCCGAACAACATGGGCCACCGGAGCACGTCCCGAACGTAGGCGGACACGGAATCGGATACGAACGTGCCCGTATAAGCCCGCGCCATGAGGTCGGCGTAGTCCTCGGCGGTCCCGGCCGGAAGCGCGTGGCTGTTCCGGCGCTGCTCGAAGTAGCTCAAGCGGATCGGGGTGAGCACCTGCCAGAACCGCTGCCCTCGGCGGTAGCCGGGGCTGGACCGGAACCGGGCAGCGCGTCGGAATGCCTCGTCGGGCGAGACGGGCACGCCCCGCGCGTTCGCGCCCCCGAACAAGCCGGAGATTGGGAGCGGGGGATCGGAGTCGGGAGCACCCGCCTGCACTGGCGAGCGGAGGACGGCGTCGCGGCCGAGTCGGGCGATGAGGTAGTCCGTCGCGGTGTTGCTACTGAACCGGATCATCATCCGGGCCACCTCGTCGAGCGCGACAGTCCCGCCCTCGGTGCGATGCACCGCGAGCGCCTGGCGGTGCGCGCCGCCGTCGGTGAGCGGGACGTAGTAGACCCCGACAGAATCGAGCGGGACTCGCTCGGCCGGATCGAGAAGCCCGGCCTCGACTTGGCGGGCATACTCAGCGAGCACGAGCACCTTCATCGTGGACGCCAGCGGGCGCGGGGTGTCCGCGTTGTGGTAGACCCCGCGCTCAGGGGCGTCCGTCCAGTAGGCGACGAGCGAGAACTCTTCCGGGTAGGAGGTCAGGTATTCGAGGACGCCCTCAGCCGAGTCGATCCGCCCCGGCGTCCACGACGGCCGTTCGAGGTATGAGGGTGAGTAGACGTCGGAGCCGACGCCGAAGAGCGTTTGGCACCCGCTGAACCCGAAACAGACGGCGAGAACGAGAGGAAGCGGGATGGCTTTGGCGTTCATTCGTAGCTCAGAGGGAAGGCCATATGACAGACGGACGCTCAGCCGCGTGAAGCTGAGGGCACAGCGTTCGGCCGAAGCGGTGGAGACACCGAAGCTACAGGCGGCTGAGAACGCTGACGCTTCACGTCGGCCTGCAGCGGCGAGTTAGGCGGCGCGGCGAGTTACGCGCCCTCGACTGACTCCCTGGGCCGCTTGAGTTCGAGCGTTCCCTCCTCCATGAAGCGTCGGAGTCGGTCGATCTCTGGGGAGCCCTCTTCCATGAACCTCCGGAGGCGGTCCAGTTCTGGTGAGCCTTCCTCCATGAACTGACGCAGTTCCTCAAGCTGAGGCGAGCCCTCCTCCGAGAACTGGCGGAGACGATCTAGCTCAGGCGAGCCTTCTTCCATGAAGCGTCGGAGTTCGTCTAACTCAGGCGACCCCTCGTTCATGAACTGCTGGAGTCGGTCCAGTTCGGGGGAGCCCTCTTCCATAAACTGGCGGAGTTGGTCAAGCTCGGGGCTCCGCGGGTCAGGGTCTTGCGCCAGAGCACCGGACGCGAAAGCGAGGGCAAGAGCGAGACAGAGGAGCGAGCGCATAGCCGTGTGGGGAGAGGGTCGCAGTTAAGATGCTGTAATACCGGCCAGATCGCAAGGGTAGCGCCGCCTAACAGGGGGCCGCTCAACCGCCCTGAGCTGAGGGCTAGCGGGCGGTACGGAGCGCAGGATACACCGAGGCCCGCCCAGAGCGAACGCGCTGACGCCCAGGGTCGGCTTGCAGCGGCGAGTTATACAGCGATTATTGTTTTATCGTTTCTGTCTGTTGATGCATCGAGCAGCCATCGCTCGGGGCAACCGTGCTCCTGCGCTCTTGCTAATCCCACGTTGAACCCTGCCTGCGCCGAAAGTCCCAGTGGCTCGTATCCGACAGAGCGAGCCGCTTCGTCACCGTAGAACGCCGTGAAGCACGTCGGGTAGTGCGCGCTGCGCAGAAGCGGCTTGATCACTTCGCGAGAGTACGATAGGTCATCTGCGTCCAAATCCGGAGCGTATCCCGCGAAGGCATAAGCACGCCCTTCTTGGCAAATCATATCGCCCAACGTTCTTGGCAGTCCGATGTGGCGCTGGTGCGCTGCCCGGTAGATCGCGGCCACGGTCTCACGCCGAACGTACTCCGCCGTAGGCCGCTCGTCCGTCCACAACTGGACACTCACCCACCGGTCGAAACCCACCGGGGGCGCGTTCTTAGGCAGCGCGTCATACTTGTTCGAGAACCGCCACTCAGCGTCCGTAAGGTGACGCTGCGTCCATCCGTTGCGGGGCACATCCGTCACGACGAGCATTGAGCGGTAGATGTCCGAGAGCGGTTCTAGCCTTCGGGCACCTTCGCTCGCAGCCTCCGCAGCGACACGCTCAGCGCCTGAGTCAATCAGGGCGTCAAGAAACGCCCGTTGCCGCCGTCCCATGGGGCTGAACGCTCCGATGGGAAGCGGCTCCCCGCGCGTCTCACCGAACGCGAGCGAGACGTATGCCTGAAAGCGCGGCATCACACCTTCGATATCGTAGAGGTCCCGAAGACTCCGGAGGACAGGGACAAGCAAGATTTCCATGAGGTCGTTTACAACTGGCGATAGGGAAGGCTCGCTTGTTTTCGTCGCACAACGAGTTGTCACTCGTTTGCGGAGAGGTCGCGCCGCTGTATAACAAATGGCCGCTTAGCCGCGAAGGGCTGAGGGCGGGGTGGTCGATCAAAGCGCAAGATGCGCCTTTGTCCGGCTCGAAGCAAAGACGCTGGCGCCCGTCGTCGGCCTACAGCGGCAGGTTACACAGCCGGGTCGCTGGCGAAGTAGAGCACGAAGCGGAGGTAGGGAAGCACATCTTCGCCCCGGTCAAGCTTCGCAGCGAGGAACTCCCACTGCCGGGCTTCGGCCTCGAAGTCCGTCTCAGACTGGACGCGCTCAAATGCGGCTCGGACCTCGACAGCGCTTCGGCGAACGTAGTCCGACCACGCCTCGCCTTTACGCTGGTCCTCTGAGCCAACCTCGATCCAGTATGGCTCGCACGTCCCGTCGGGGTATAAGAACTGCGGCTGGCCGCCAAGGTTGGCGAGGCCAGCAGCCTCCGCGGCGTCAACGATGCCGGGAATATCCGCCAGCGGCCAAGCGTACTCCTTCCCACTTCGAGTGGCGCTGGATAGGAACGGATAAGCTTCTTCCTCCTCAGTCACGATGGCGAGGCTGTGTAACAG
>NZ_JBARYR010000391.1:0-8644 GCF_049648075.1 Rubrivirga sp.
GTGATGTAGTGGACGTTGAGGTAGACGCGGGACAGGCCCACCCCAACGATGAGAAGGAGCGCCACCGTGGTCACGATCGCTCGCGCCCAGGCCCGATCCGACAACCTCCACGCGAGCACGATCATCATCCCGTAGAAGACCGTCGAAGCGAACGTGTGCCCACTCGGGAAGCTGTACCCCGTCGCGGCGATCACTTGCTCAATAGGCCTCGCGCGGGCGAACAGGGACTTCAGGCTCAGCACGACGATCCCGCCCAGGCCACTCGCGAACACGACCCGAAAGGCCGCCCAAAACTGCCGCCGGATCCCCAGCACGACGGCCGCGATCACGACGAAGGCGACGACGGTGTCGTTGTTGCCGAACCACGTCACCGCGAGTCCCAGGTCGGCACTGGCGCCGAAGGTCTCGAACAGGAGCCGGTGCGCGACTTGGTCGATTCGGAGCAAGTCCTGACGGTCGAATACGGTGTTCGCGACCAGGACGAACGCGCCCATCAAAAGGGCGATCGCCCCGAACGCAGCCGTCAGCCCCAGACCGTAGGGGATGCCGCGCTCGAGTCGGCGTCGGATGAAACGAGAAAGGTCGCTCATGGGACGAGCAAAGCGACGAGGGCCACCAGGCCTCCCAGGATCACGAGCCCGTTGAGCATCACGAACCCCAGTAGGCCGAGCATGAACGGCAGACTCGCCAACCGCAAAAAGCGGAGAGCGCCGACCGCCTTCAGCCAGCCGTCCTTCGACAGAAGCGCCAACCCTCGGGCGGCCCACAACGACGCGACCAGCCGCCCGATCCGGCTCCGGCGCGGCTTCACGACGCCGTCTTCCCGACTCGCCGCTGCGATCGCAGCGTCCCGGATCTCTCCGGGTAGCGAGACCAGGTCCGCGATGGTCCACCCGGCGACCGCGAGAGCTGCGGCGGGCGTCAACAAGATCAGTCCCAAGACCCACAGGGCTCCCGCCCCGACCTCGATGCGCTCCGCGGTCCCGACGGCCAGTACGATCAGCCCCGCCGCGACAGCGCTCACCAGCGCCAGTCGGTACGCCAGCCGGACGACGGCGTGGATGCCTGGAAGCACGCGCCCGAGGCGCGCCAAAGCGCCTTTCGAGGTCTCGGACGGCTCCGGAAGGTCCGCCGCTACGGGCGGCTCGAGGGCTTGGGTCGAATCCACGGTCGGTCGAGGGCGTTGTGAGCGTCCTACGCCCCATGCCCCATGTCGAGTTCGCCCGATCCGTACGCCGTCCTCGAGGACGCCACGACCATCGCCGTCGTCGGCTGCTCGCCCCGTGCGTTCCAGACGAGTCATCGGATCGCGCGGTACATCCAGCAGGTCGGGCTCACGATGATCCCCGTCAACCCACACCACGACGAGATCCTAGGCGTGACCGCCTACCCCGACTTGGTCTCGATTCCAGGCGACATCGAGGTCGACGTCGTGGACGTGTTTCGACGGCCGGAGTTCGTCGCGGACGTGGTGCGCGACGCCGCAGACCGGGCCGAGCGGACCGGGCGGGCTCCCGTGATCTGGACCCAGATCGGTGTCCATTCGGAAGAGGCCCAGCAGCTCGCCCTCGAGGCCGGCCTCCCGTACGTCGCGAACCGGTGCCTGATGGTGGACCACGGCGCTGTGCGGTAGCCGCATAAAGAAGCGGCGGGCGAGGCAATGCCCCACCCGCCGCTCACGCTGGTCCGTCGGGGGCGCCCTGAGCGGACACCCGGGCACGGTATCGAACGAGCGGACGTCTCAAAAGAGACGCCAAGGCGGTCGACCGGGCGGACCAGTGGCCATCACACGGCCTGCCGTGTGGGTGGATTCCCATATCCTTCTGATTATCCTTTTCTTGCAGCGTATCAGGCTTTCCCCCTAGCCAGCCATGGTAGTCCGCCGTGCCGGCCTTAGGCTACAGCCCCGCGGCGCCCTCGAAGCGCTGGACTTCACCCTCGAGGCGCCGGCGCATCCAAACGAGCCGGTCGTCGGGGTGGCGACGGCTCACATCGAGGACGGCGACGAAAAACCACCGCTGGTGCTGGGCACCGGCCGACAGCCCACGCCGGTTCGGCCCGTCACAGAAGATGTCGATCCCAGCCTCCAAGCTGGACGACATCGCGTAGGCGTTGTGAAGCTTGTCCGCGAGCGACACCGCCGCGGCCTCGACGGGGCCGGACGCCAAGCGCTCGAGATACGCCTCCTTCCGAGCACGCCACGGGAGCGGCACGCCCTCGAGGTCGGTCTTGGGTTCGCTCACAGCCTCCACGATGCGGACGACTCGCTCTCCGACGCGGGCCACGAGGGCGTCACGAGACAGCGACTCGCGGTGGCGGTTGCCGTCCTCGAGGGCGTCGTGCAGAAAGGCTGCGGCGACGGCGTGGTCGTTCCAACCGGCGCGCTGGACAGTGAGCGCGACCGTCGTGACGTGCGCCATCGTCGGGACGCGGCCGACGTCGTCGGTGTCGATGCAGGAGTCGGTCCAGCGGCCCTTACGGTACGTGCCGTCGTGCCACTCGGCGGCGGTCTCGATGGCGTGCTCGACGAGAGGTGAGAACAGATCGCTCATGTCCGAACCAGGTGGTGGACGCTGGCATCGAGCGGGACGGCGTCGACGAGCTCTCGGACGGCGGGGAGACCGTGCCGGGCGGCGACCTCGAGGGGGCCGAGCACGCGCTCTTGCGGGGCGCCGGGCCACAGCGCGGCCTGGGCGCGAGCCAGACGTGACCGGACGATGTCGTGGTTCCGTTTTTCGAGGCGGACCGTCGTCGTGGCAAGCCGCTCGAGAGCGTTCAGCGCCTTCGCGCGTGCTGCCGCCGCGGTCTGCTCGAGTCCAGCGTCGACGGCCTCGAGGGTCGGAGCGAGATCAGCGAACACGTCCTCGAGGGCGGAGCGCGCCGCGTCGAGCGCCGGTTCGACCTCGAGGTCGGACGCATCGAGAGCGAGCCGGCGCCACAAGGCGTGCAACGTCTCCTGCGTCGACGGGCCACCGAGATCCGCGACCTCGAGGGCGTAGCGGTCCAGGATCTTGGCGATGCCCGGCTCGATCACCGTCAGGCTGAGCCGGGGCTCGATGATCGGCATCGGCACGCCGAAGTGGTCGTAGACGTGGCCGAGCTGGGCGAAGTACGCGGCCTCGCCCGGACCGGCGACATAGGCGGCCGTCGGTAAGATGGTGTCCTGGAAGAGCGGGCGCAGGACCACGTTCGGGCTGATCGTCTCCGGCGCGTTCTCGATGCGGTCGAGCAGGTCCTGCTTCGTGAGACGCGTGTCGCGGCCTCGGAGCGCGAACCCGTCGCCCTCGAGGTCGACCGGCGTGCGGTGGCTGTCGCCCATGACGAACAGGTTGACCGGCGTCGGGTCGATCTGGGCGTGGAACCCGGCGTCGACGAGCGCGGCGCTCCACTGCTCGAGGAAGGTGAGCGTCCACTGATGCTCCTCGACCTCTTTGCGGAAGAGCGGGGCACCCAGCCGCTTGAGTCGCGCGTCGTCGGCCGAGACGATCACGATGTCGGGGACGAGCCGCCTCAGCAACAGCGCGAACGCGTCTCGCATCGTTCGGCCGGGCACGTAGGTCAATCGCGCGGCCTCCAAGGCGTCGTCGCGTTCGGGACCATCGGGGAGCGCGGCCTCGAGGTCGGACAGCGCCTGGGTTGTGGCTCCGTCCTCGAGGACGATCCGGCCGACGGCGCCGCGGTCGGTGTCGGGGTCGAGGCCGTCGTCGTAGGTCGCGGTGCGCACCTCCTCCCCGTCCGAGAAGCGAGCGCGGTGGATCTCCGCGAAGTCGTGGTCCTCGTCGGCCAACCAGAAGACCGGGACGACGGGCCGGCCGGTCTCGTCCTCGAGGCGGCGAGCGAGCCGGACGGTGGACTGCGCCTTGTAGACGGTGTAAAGCGGACCGGCGAACAGGCCGAGTTGCTGTCCTGTCACGACGACGACAGACTCAGGATCGCGAAGCCGCTCGACGGCCTCGAGGACGGCCTCGGAGCTTTCCCACGATCGGTTCTGCTCCGCGAGCACATCCGCGACGACGGCGCGCGTCTCGGCCGGCATCGACTCGGCCGCGATCGCGGCGGCCTTGGCTCGGTCCTCGGCGCTCCACGGCGAGCCGTGGTAGACGTGACGATGACCGAGTTTGAACGCGGCGGGGTCTCCGGCGGTGTAAACCTGGAACAGCGCGGAGGCGCCGAGCGCGGCGTGAGGGATCGCCTCGACAGCCGGGACCATCGTCACTCGCCGGACGCGGCCTCGACGCCGCGGCGGAAGGCGGTGAGCTTCTCGCCGAACGAGACCCACCAGCGCGACCCGTCCCACCGCGCCGTCGTCACGTTGACGGCGCCGACGTCACCTCCCAGGATCGAGAACGACGACCGCCCGACGACGTGGGCTAGCGAGTCCGACTCCATGACCGTCCCGATGACGGTGCCCTCGAGGGTGTCCAGGGCCTCGTTGAACTCACCGTCCATCACGCTCTCGATAAACCCGGCGACCGTCTTGGACGGGGTCTGCCCCTTGGGGATGTCGAACACGCCGAACTCCCCCATCTGCTCGTTGAACCTCGCCAACAGGCCCGCAAACTCCTCGACCTCGTCCGGTTCAATCCGCTCGATGGCGCCCGTCAAGTCACCTTGCGCGTAGTCCTCGATGTAGGCCTGGACAGCGGCCTCCGCGCCGTCGACGCCGGGCGTCGTGACGTCTTGGGCCAGGGCGGAGCCCGCGAGCGCGACGGCCAAGAGGAGTGCGCGCACTAGTTCTCCTCCTTCATGCGGTTGATCTCGTCGCGGAGCCGAGCGGCCGTCTCATAGTCCTCGGCCGCGATGGCCTTCTCGAGGTCGCCCTCCATCCGGTCCAGGCGCGACACCGCGGACACGGCCTCTCGCTCGACGGGCTCGGCACCGGGCTCGTCGTCCTCGAGGTCGGCGTCGTCGGCGGGGATGCCGGCCTCGTCGAGGACGGTCGAGGCCACGAAGAGCGGGGCGTCGGTGCGGACGGCCAGCGCGACGGCGTCCGACGGGCGGGCGTCGAGCGTGGCCTCTTCTTCCTTGTGGACGTAGCGGACCTTGGCGAAGAACGTGCCCTCGCGCAAGTCGTCGATCACGACGTCCGTGACCTCGGCTCCCAACGTGTCGAACAGCGACCGGAGCAGGTCGTGGGTCATCGGCCGCGGCGGCTGGATCTTCTCGAGCTCGAGCGCGATGGCCTGAGCCTCGAACGCGCCGATGATGATCGGGAGACGGCGGTTGCCACCGACCTCGCCCAGAACGAGCGCGTAGGCGCCTCCAGACGAGGGGCTCGTGGAGAGCCCGATGATGTCGACCTGGATAAAGTCCATGACGCGAGAGAGACCAGACGGAAGAGGCCCGAAGGTACGGACCGAGAGAATCGATTTAGAGCCGGAGCCGCCAACGGCACGAAGCCACCGAGGGTCCCAGATTCGTCTCGGCCTCGAGGACGAGCGGGTTAAATCAGGACAAGGAGGATGGGGCAAGCAGCAAGGGATCACGGAGGACGCCCCTTTCCTCTTCACCCACGCCCTTACTTGAGCCGGACCAAGGCGACAGACTTTTTGCCCTTCCTCAGCACGACCACGCGGCCGTCGATGGCGTCCTTGACGGTGAGCGACCGACCGATGTCGGCCACCTTCTCGTCTCCGACCCGGACGCCGCCGCCCTGGACGGCGCGCTTGGCATCGCCCTTCGAGGACGCGAGCCCGGCCTCGACGAGCAGGTCGGTCACGCCGACTCCGTCGCCCGAAAACCTCGAGGACTCGACCTCGATGGACGGCGCTTCTTCGAACACCTCGTCGAGGGCGGACGCGTCGAGGGCGGACAGGTCGCCGCCGAACAACGCTCGGCCCGCGCGCTCGGCGGCCTCGGTCGCGTCGGCGCCGTGGACCAGCGTCGTGACGACTTGCGCAAGGGCGCGCTGGGGAATGCGAGCACCGGGCCGTTTCTCGCCCTCGAGGACGAGGCCGGACACCTCCTGCTGCTCCATCGAGGTGAACCACTTGAGGTAGTTCTCGACGTCGCGGTCGTCGGTGCCGAGCCAGAACTGGTAGAACCGGTACGGCGACGTGCGCTCGGCGTCGAGCCAGACGGTGCCCGACTCGGTCTTTCCAAACTTGGTGCCGGACGCGTTCGTCACCAACGGCTGGACCAGCCCGTGCGCCTTCCCTCCCATCCGGCGCACCAGGTCGGTGCCAGCCGTGATGTTCCCCCACTGGTCCGACCCGCCGATCTGGACCGTGCAGCCGTGGTTCTCGTGGAGGTAGAGGAAGTCGTACGCCTGGAGAAGCTGGTAGCTGAACTCCGTAAACGATAGTCCCACTTCACTCTCCAGCCTGCGCTTGACGGACTCGCGAGCCGTCATCTGCTGCACCGTGAAGTGCTTCCCGACGTCGCGCAGGAAGTCGGTGAGCGAGATCTGGGTGAGCCAGTCGGCGTTGTTCGCCATCTGGGCGGCGTTCTCGCCTTGGAAGTCGAGGAACTTCTCGAGCTGCGCGCGGATGCCCTGGGCGTTGGCCCGCACCTGGTCGTCGGTCAACAGCTGACGCTCGGCCTTCTTCCCGGACGGGTCCCCGATCAGCCCCGTCCCGCCGCCGACGAGGGCGACCGGTTTGTGGCCGTGCTGCTGGAACCGCCGCAGCGCCATGATCTGCAAGAACGAGCCGACGTGCAGGCTGTCCGCCGTCGGGTCGAAGCCGATGTAGGCCGTGCGCGATCCGCCCTCGAGGTGGTCTTTGAGATCGGGCGTCTCGTCGTAGATCAGTCCTCGCCAGCGGAGGTCTTCGAGAAAGGTCATGGTCGTTGAGAAGGGTCAGGTCGAGGCCACGTCCTCGAGGACGGACGTCAACGCGGAAGGCGCGATCTTGAGGTCAGGGCATCAGCCTCGAGGGCGGGTCAGGACGCTGCGACCTCGAGGCCGAGGATGGCGGCGAAGGCGTCCCGGGTGATGCGGTTCTCGTCGGGCGAGCCGATCGAGACGCGGAGCCAACCTGGGCGGTCGTCGGTCGGGGCGAGCGCGGGGTAACCGGTCACGTCGCGGATCAGGACGCCGCGCTCGGCCATCGCGGCACGGAGTTCGGTGTGGTCCAGCGGCGTGCGGACCAGGAAGAAGTTGGCGGCGCCCGGCAGTACCTCAACGCCCTCGAGGTCGGACAGCCACGCCTCGAGCGACTCGCGCTCGGCCTTGAGCTCGGCGACACGGTCAGCGACCAGTTCCGGCCGCGCCAGAATCTCCAGGCCGATGGCCTCCCCCAGACGTCCGACTAAAAACGGCAGCCGGGACTTCTCGATCTCCTGAATCATCTCGGGCTGCCCCATCAAGACACCCAGACGCACGCCAGCCAGGCCGAACGCTTTCGAGAACGTGCGCATGACCAACACGTTCGGGTGCGACATGACCAGGTCCGTGGCCGTCGGGCCATCCAAAAACTCGTGGTACGCCTCGTCGATCACGAGCACGCCGGGGATCCCTTCTGCGATCCGCTCCAACTCGGCGTGCTCGATGGTCTGGCCCGTCGGATTGTTGGGCGTGGTGACGATCGTGAGCGGGGCGCCCGAGCGGCGGGCGGCGCTCAGGATCTCGTCGGGGTCGTGGCGGAGATCGGGACCCGCCGCGACGTCGACGATCTTCGCCCCGTGCATCCGGGCGACGCTCGCGTAGAGCGCGAACATCGGGCTGGGGAGCACGACGGGCGTGTCGGCCTCGAGGAAGCACAGACCCAACGTATGGGACAACTCGTTCGAGCCTCGGCCGACGATCACGGACCCCGCCGGCAACCCCTCCTTCTTCTCGATGGCCTCGATAAGACGGTGCGGCCGGTCGTCGGGGTACCGGTTCCAGGGCGTCGCGGCGAACGCGTCGAGGGCGGCTCGCTTGATCTCGTCGGGGAGATCGTACGGGCTCTCGTTCTGGTCGACCTTAGCGTCGGCCTCGATGGTGGTCGGGACGCGGTAGGCGCGCTCGGCGCGGATCTCCGGGCGGACGAGGTGGGTGGGTACGGTCATGACAGGGAGTCGAGTCGGACGCGGACGGCGAGGGCGTGGGCGTCGAGGTGTTCGGCTTCCGCGAACCGGGCGACGGACTCGCCGGACTGGCGGAGGCGTTGGGCCGAGTAGCGCAAGACGGACTGGCGGCGCAGGAACGGCGTCACGCCCAACGCCGAGGCAAAGCGCGCGGTGCCGCCGGTGGGCAAGACGTGGTTGGGACCCGCGAAGTAGTCCCCGACCGGCTCCGGCGAGTGCGCGCCCAAGAAGACGGCGCCGGCATGGCGGATCCGGGACCACAGCGCGTCGGCGGCGTCCGACAAGATGACCAGGTGCTCCGGCGCGAGCTCGTCAACGCACGCGATGGCGTCGGCCATGGTGTCCGTCACGATCGCCGCGCCGTAGGCGGGCAGCGAGGTGCGCAGGATATCGGCGCGAGGCAGGGTTGGAACCAGACGTTCGACCTCGAGGGCGACCGCGTCGGCCAGCGCCCTCGAGGGCGTCACCAGGACGGCACTGGCGCGCTCGTCGTGCTCGGCCTGGGCCAGGAGGTCGGCGGCTGCAAAGGTCGGGTTCGCGTCGGCATCGGCCAGGACCACGACCTCGCTCGGCCCCGCGACCGAGTCGATGCCGACCTGCCCGACGACCAGCTTCTTCGCCGTCGCCACATAGG
>NZ_JBARYR010000392.1:0-4780 GCF_049648075.1 Rubrivirga sp.
GCCCGCCCGGTGCCGGTGGCGCGCTCGAGGACGATCCGTCGCCGCCGACGGGCTGAACGACGGGCTGAACGCTGGGTGCGGGCGTGTCGACGGAATCGGCCGTGGCCGTGATCCCGTCGAGGCCGGCGGGCGCCGCGTTGCCCTCGTCGGTGGCCGGGGCCACGACCTCGACGTCTGCGCTGTCGCTGGAGGCGCCGTCGCCACCGTACTTCCCGACGACGTCGCCGGGGTCTTCTCCCTCCTTTCCGAGGACTGCGATCAGCGCGCCGATCGGGACGCTGTCGCCTTCGCCGACCACCCGCTTGAGCAGGACGCCGTCGTCGTAGACCTCGAGGTCCATCGTCGCCTTGTCCGTCTCGACCTGGGCGATCACGTCGCCCGCGGACACGCTCGCGCCCTCTTCGGCGAGCCACGCGACGAGGACGCCCTCCTCCATCGTGTCGCTCATCTTGGGCATTTCGACAGCGATAGCCATTGGGGATCAGGGGTTGGGGATTGGGGAGATAAAGGGGCAAGAAAGACGGTGCTCGGGCGAGCGTTGGATTCCCCAACCCCCAAACCCCAACACCCACTCCCTACAAGTACATCGTTCGCTTGACGGCCTCGATGGTGTCCTTGACGGACGGCATCCAGGCCTCGATCAGGTTTTTGGCGTAGGGCGCCGGGACGTCCTTGGCCGTGACGCGCTCGACCGGCGCGTCGAGGTAGTCGAAGCAGCGCTGCTGAATGCGGAAGCCGACCTCGGACGCGATGCCGCCGTAGGGCTGGCTCTCGTCGACGATTACGAGCCGGTTCGTCTTCTTGACCGACTCCACGACCGTCTCGATCGGGAACGGACGGAGCGTGCGCGGATCGATGACCTCGGCCTCGATGCCGTCCTTTGCGAGCTCGGCGGCGGCCTCCATCGCGAGCCAATAGCTCTTGGAGTGTGCCACGATCGTCACGTCGCTGCCTTCGCGGGCCGTGCGAGCGACGCCAAGAGGAATCACGTAGTCCTCGGCGTCGGAGACCTCTCCACGCAAGCCGAACATGAGCTCGGACTCCAGGAACAGGACCGGGTCGTCGTCGCGGATCGAGGCCTTGAGCAAGCCCTTGGCGTCGTCCGGGTTCGAGGGCGAGACGACCTTGAGGCCGGGCACGTTCGTGTAGAGCGCCTCGACGGAGTTCGAGTGCGTCGCGCCGAGCTGTCCGGCGGCGCCGTTGCCGCCGCGGAACACGATCGGCACGTTGAGTTGACCGCCGGACATGTACCGCACCTTGGCCGCGTTCGACACGATCTGGTCGAAGCAGACGAACGTGAAGTTCCACGTCATGAACTCGACGATCGGACGCAGGCCCAACAGCGCCGCGCCGATGCCGAGGCCTGAAAATCCGGTCTCCGAGATCGGCGTGTCGATGATCCGCTTGGCGCCAAACTGGTCCAGCATCCCCTGCGACACCTTGTAGGCCCCGTCGTACTCCGCGACCTCCTCGCCGATGAGGAAGACGTTCTCGTCGCGGACCATCTCCTCGGTCATCGCGTCGCGCAAGGCCTCTCGAAACTGTAGCTCTGCCATTCGTTTGGTGTGGGTCGGCCTCGAGGACGAGGCGTCGGGTGCGGGTGTCGGCCTCGAGGGCGCAGCTACGCGATAAAGGGGTAGTCCTCCTGGACGTAGACGTCTTCGTACATGGTCTCGACCGGCGGCAGCGGCGACTGTTCGGCGAACTCGACCGACGCCATGACGTCGGCCTTGACCTCCTCGTCGATCGCGTCGAGGTCGTCGTTCGTGGCGAGATCGTTCTCGATGATGTACTTCTTGGTCCGGATGATGGGGTCCTCGTCCTTCTTGGACTCCATCTCCTCCTTGGTCCGGTACTTCTGTGGATCGGACATCGAGTGGCCGCGGTAGCGGTACGTCTGGACCTCGACGAAGAACGGCTTGGTCTGGCCGTCCGCCTGCCCACGTGCCTCGTCGCCGAGCTCCTTGAACGCGTGGTACACCTCGAACAGGTCCATCCCGTCTATGACGGCCGCTGTCATGCCGTAGGGGTAGGCCTGCTTGTAGAGTTGGTGATCGCCACGGGAGCGCTCGATCGAGGTCCCCATCGCGTACTCGTTGTTCTCGACGATGATCAAGACCGGGATGTCGTAGAGGGCCGCCAAGTTGGCCGCCTCGTGGAAGGCCCCCTGGTTGATGGCGCCGTCTCCGAAGAAGACCAGAGCGCAGCCGCCGTCCTCCTTGTACTTGCACGCGAACCCCATCCCGACGCCGACCGGGATCTGCCCGCCCACGATGCCGTGGCCGCCATGGAAGTGCTTGCTCGCGTCGAAAAAGTGCATCGAGCCCCCCTTCCCCCGCGACGACCCGTCGATCTTGCCGAACAGCTCGGCCATGCAAGCGCCGGGGTCCATCCCACGAGCCAACCCGAGACCGTGGTCGCGGTAGGCCGTGATGATCGGGTCCGTATCGCGGACGCCCCACACGGATCCGGTCGAGACGGCCTCCTGCCCGATGTAGAGGTGCAGGAACCCCGCGATCTTCTGCCGACCGTACATCTGGGCCGCACGCTCCTCGAAGCGGCGCTGCAACAGCATGTTGCGGTACATCGCGAGCACGTCCTCGACGCTGAGTCCGAGCGACTCGTGCGTGTGGCCGCTGTCCCGGTAGATTCGGACGTCGGGCGTGTCGGGTGTGAACGCCACCTTGCCGTTGGCTGCGCCGTCCCCTGCGGGGGTGGTCTCCGCCTTCGAGGGGGTGCGCTTGCGGGCGGGAGCCTTCTTTTTAGTGGACGTGCCGGCCATGATCTGAGAGCGTCAGGAGGGGTGCGAACCGGAGCGGCGCGCACGGGATCCGTGAGGAGACCCGAAGCTAGCCCCGCTCGCGATACCGGTGGGACGAGTCGCGCCAGGATTCGGCGTTCTCAGCCGTCTCTCAACCGGCCTCGAGGGCGTCGTTCCGTAACCTTGGCGCATGAACGGCGACGTCTTCCTCTCCCCGCCCTCGAGCCGATCGGTCGTCGTGGTGCCCACGTACAACGAGTCCGAGAACATCGAGCGAGTCGTCGCGACCGTGCTCGCCCTCGAGGGCGCCGGCCTCGAGGGCGGCATGAGCGTGCTGGTCGTGGACGACGGGTCGCCGGACGGGACGGGCGACCTGGTGGAGGCGCTTCGGCGGTCGCACCCGGACCGGGTCGGGCTGCTGCGGCGCGCGGGCAAGCTGGGGCTGGGGACGGCCTACCTCGACGGGTTCCGCCACGCGCTGGGGGCCGGCTTCGAGTTCGTCTGCGAGATGGACGCGGACTTCTCTCACAACCCGGAGGACCTACCCCGGCTGATCGAGGCGTGCCTCCCTGAGGAAGAGGGCGGGCGCGGAGCCGAGGTCGCCATCGGGAGCCGCTACGTGGACGGGTTGCGCGTGCTCAACTGGCCGCTGTCGCGGCTGGTCTTGAGCTACGGGGCCGGCGTCTACACGCGGGCCATCACGCGTCTGCCCATCAAGGACGTGACGGCGGGGTTCAAATGCTTCCGCCGGTCCGTCCTCGAGGCCGTGCCGTTCGACCGCGTACAATCCAACGGGTACTCATTCCAGATCGAGATGAACTACCGGGCGTGGCGGTTGGGGTTCAGGATCGTGGAGGTGCCGATCGTGTTCACGGAGCGGACCGAGGGCGAGAGCAAGATGTCCGGCGCCATCGTGCGCGAGGCCATGCGCAAGGTGTGGGAGCTTCGAGGACGAGCGGTTCTCGGGAGGCTCTAGACCCTTTCACTTGTAGCCTCTAAGCGATTGCCTTCCACTGCGGCGTCTGCCGAGGGAGCACGTCCGCGGCCTCGAGGTCGGGCGAGAGCAACGCCTCCGAGACGCGCTCCATCCGAGCGCCCTGGCTCCCTTTGACGAGTACCACGTCGCCGGCCTCGAGGTCGAGTGCTCCGGCCTCGATGGCGGCGGCGAGCTCCCTCGAGGACGAATAGTGCGTCACGATCGACGCGTCCGAGAGCCGGTGGTACGCCTCCTGCATGATCGACCCGACGGCGACCACGCGGTCCGCGGAGTCTTTAGCGGCTTGCAGGATCCGCTGGTGCTGCGCGACCTCACCGTCGCCCAGTTCGAGCATGTCTCCCAAGATCGCGGTTCGCCGCTCGCCCTCGAGGCCGGCGAGAACACGGAGCGCGGATTCGGTCGCGTCGGGCGAAGCGTTGTAGGTGTCATCGACGAGCGTGCTCCCATTGATGCCGGCGAGCTTGCGGAGGCGACCGGGCTCGGTCTCGATGGCTTCCAAGCCGCGCGTGATCGCGTCGTGCTCCATGCCGAAGGCCTGTCCGACGGCCGTCGCCACGAGGGCCGTGTAGATCGCGTGGTCGCCCAAGATTTGCAGGTCTGCCGTGACGTGCTCTGGGCGGATGCCGTTGTGCGGCTCGGTCCCGTACAAGAGCACGCGGCCCTTCGTCACCTCGGCCATGCGGCGCGTGCGCGGGTCGTCGCCGTTGAGCACGGCCGTACCGTCGGCCTCGAGGCCGCGCACGATCTCCGACTTGACGCGCTCGATCCGGTCGATGGGCCCCATCGTCTCGAGGTGGACACCCCTCACGTTCGTCGCGACACCGACATCGAGAGGGAAGGCCTCGCGCAGCTCCTTGATGTCGCCCTCGAAGCGGGCGCCCATTTCCAGCACGAGCTTCGTCGCCGGCGTCAGCGTGCCGTTCAGGACCGTCAGCGAGATCCCGAGCGGCGTGTTCTTGTTGCCTTCCGACGACCGGACCTCGAAGGCCTGGCTCAGCACCGACTCGATGGCGCCCCGCGTC
>NZ_JBARYR010000393.1:0-2056 GCF_049648075.1 Rubrivirga sp.
GACCCCGGACGGCGGACGAGGCCGCAGGGAGCCGGGCGCGTCGGGGCTCGGGGAGGGCCGCCAGGCCCGACTAGCGCGCGAGAGCGGGCGAGCACCGGCGAGGACGCGGAGGTCCGGACGTTTAGGGGGACAAGTGAACGAATGCTCGTGCCACGAGGGCGTTCACGAGGACATCGCCGGCTCGGCCGCACGATCGAGACGAACCGGCTGGGGAGGCCGAGAAAGACCTTTGCACTCCCAATCTGCCGCTCCTGCCATTCCAATTCGCCTTACGGATAGTTCCAATCCGCCGTCGTGCTCCGTACGATCCGCGCCATGGAACACCCCGTCTACGACCGCCACGTCGCCACAAGCGTCACCGACGCCCTCTTCGACACCCGCGTCGTCCTGATCGCGGGCCCGCGGCAATCGGGCAAGACGACGCTCGCCCAGGCCATCGGCTCGGACGGCATGCAGTTCCTCACCCTCGACGATGCGACGGCCCGTGCGGCGGCCCAAAGCGACCCCGTGGGCTTCGTTCGCGGTCTCGACCATGCGGTCATCGACGAGGTCCAGCGCGCGCCGGACTTGCTGCTCGCGATCAAGGCCGCCGTCGACGCGGATCGCAAGCCCGGGCGCTTCCTGCTCACTGGATCGGCCAACCTGATGACGCTGCCCAGGGTGGCGGACTCGCTCGCAGGCCGGATGGAGGTCGTCCGGTTGCTCCCCCTCTCCCAAGCGGAGATCCAGAGCGCGCGCTCGACGTTCCTGACTAACGCCTTCGCGGGCCAGCCGCCCACGGTCCAGCACACGATCCTCGGCGACGATCTCGTGGAGACCGTCTTGGCCGGTGGCTACCCCGAAGCGCTGTCCCGCGCCCGCTGGTCCCGCCGCCAGGACTGGTACGAGGACTACGTGGACGCGATCGTCCAGCGCGACGTGCGCGACGTGGCCCAGATCGAGCAGCTCGCCGTCATGCCGCGACTGCTGTCGGTCCTCGCCGAGCATTCGGGCCAGCTCGTCAACGCGAGCGGCCTCGGCGCGGCGGTCGGCCTGACCCATCACACCGCGCGCAAGTATGTGGGCGTCTTCGAGAGCCTGTTCCTACTGCAGACCATCCCGCCCTGGCAGACGAACGCGCTCAAGCGACTGACCAAGTCGCCCAAGCTGCACTTCCTCGATTCCGGGCTCCTGGCCGCGCTGCGGGGGATCACGCCGGACACGCTGCGCCGGGACCGGACGGCGTTCGGGGCGATCCTGGAGGCTTTCGTGGTGGGCGAGGTCCAGAAGGTCGCGGCCTGGAGCGCGCCGAGGCTGCGGGTCTCGCACTTCCGGGACCGGGCGGGCACCGAGGTCGACCTCGTCCTGGAGAACCGCCGCGGCGAGGTGGTGGGGATCGAGGTGAAGGCCTCGGCGACGGTGAAGGCGGGGGACTTCGCCGGCCTGCGCAAGCTCGCGGAGGCGTGCGGGGATCGGTTCGTGCAGGGGCTGGTCCTGCACGACCATGATCAGGTCGTCCCCTTCGGCGAACGCCTGTTCGCCGCGCCGCTCTCGAGCCTGTGGTCGGCCGGGTAGGGAGGGCGAGGGCGAGCGGCGGAAGCAGGGCCTAAATCTGGGAATGGGCGCGGCTGACGCATCGCGTTCACCTTGCTGTCCTAGATGCCGTTGGGCGCTTTCTTGCGCCCGTCCGGTACCGCTGCCGAAGGCGGTGGTGGGGCGGCCTCGCGGGCCGCCCCGGGTCGGCGGTGTCACTCCGCCGATCCGTCGCCGTCCTCCGCGCCCTCCTTGGCGCGGGGCTCGAAGGCGACGAGCTCCGTGGCGCCCAGAGGGAAGTCGAGTTTGATCGAGAGGCACTTGGAGCCGTCCTCGCGGGTGTTCTCGAAGACGGTGCCCACCCGGGTATAGCGGGTCTTGGTGGTGCCGTTCTGGGTGTAGGTGACGGGGGCGGTGAGATTGTAGCGGGTCATCGTGGTGATCTCCAACTGAGGTTCGATGGGGTGGCTCGGACGGCTCGGGACGGGGGCGGTGCAGGTGCGAATGCGGAGGGTCCGCGCGAAGCGTGGAAGCCGTATTCGTG
>NZ_JBARYR010000394.1:0-2915 GCF_049648075.1 Rubrivirga sp.
GGGGGAGCCGGCGGCGCGACCGGTCCGGGACGCGGAGCAGCGGGCGCGTCGGGTAGGGGCGGCGCCTCGATCTCGATGTCCTGGACGATCTCGTCCACGATCACCTCGTCGGGTACCTCGACGGGCGGAAGGGCGACCTCGACGGGCGGCGGGGGAGGAGCAGGCGGCTCGGCGCCCGGCGGCGGCTGCGCCGTCGGGTCGACCAACTCGATCGCGACCATCTCCTGCTCCGCTGTCTGCCGAACGATCCCGGCCTCGAGGTCGACGTTCGGCCACAGCAGGAACGCGGCGTTGACGACCGCCAGGCTCGCCGCCAGGCTCGCCAAGGCGCGTGTCGTGCTGGAACGAGAACGGGAAGCGGAGGTCACGAGCAGGAAACGGGGAGCGGCCTCGAGGACGTGTGCGAGGATACGGGCGGACGGCGATCTGCTGAGGGCACGTGGGCTTCGCCGGCCTCGAGGATGGCCCAGCGTGCGACGGTGCCAACGCCGTGTGAATCTGGCCGGGACACCGACCTCTAGCTCATTCGCTCTGTAGCTTTGAGAAACCGTCGGACGACATGCTCGCCTGGACCTTCCTGCCCCTTGCTGCTTCGGCAGCCGCCCGGCCCGACGGCCGCTAGCCTTCCATTTTGGGAGGCTTTTTTTGTATCCCCCCGTCTCGCTCCTTCGCCATGACTGACACCCCCGCCAAGCTCGCCCTCGCCGACGGGACCGTCGTGACCGGCACGGCCATCGGCGCCGTAGGCGAGACGACGGGTGAGCTGTGCTTCAACACGTCGATGAGCGGGTACCAGGAGATCCTGACCGACCCGAGCTACGCCGGCCAGGTCATGATGATGACGTACCCGCACATCGGCAACTACGGCGCCTTCGAGGACGCGACCGAGGCCGACCGGCCCCACGTCAGCGGGCTGGTCGTTCGGCAATACTCCCGGAATCCCTCGAACCACGCCTCCGAAGAAACACTCGACGCGTACATGACGCGGCACGGGCTGGTCGGGATCTCGGGCGTGGACACGCGCCGCCTGGTCCGCCACATCCGAGAGAAGGGCGTGATGAACTGCGTCATCTCGTCGTCCGACCTCGAGGACGCGTCGCTCGTGGCGAAGGCCAAAGCGGTACCGAGCATGGCCGGCCTGGAGCTGGCGAGCGGCGTCACGGTGAGCGAGCCGTACGACTTTTCGGAGGGCGAGCGCCGCATCGCGGTCTACGACTACGGCGTCAAGCGCAACATCTTGCGCTCGTTCGCGCACCTGGGCTGCGCCGTCCGCGTCTTCCCCGCCGGAACCGCCCTCGAGGACGTCCTCGAGTGGGCACCCGACGGCGTTTTTCTCTCGAACGGTCCGGGCGACCCGCGCGCGATGCCGGAGGCCGTCGAGACGGCTCGGGCGGCCATCGACTCCGGCCTGCCGCTGTTCGGCATTTGCCTCGGTCACCAACTGCTCGCGCTCGCCGAAGGGCTCGAGGTCTACAAAATGAAGGTGGGCCACCGCGGCGCCAACCACCCGGTCTTGAACCTCGCGACGGGCCGCGTCGAGATCTCGACCCAGAACCACGGGTTCGCCGTCCTCGAGGACGGGTTAGAGGGCGTGGCGCGCGTCGACCACCGCAACCTCAACGACGACACGGTCGAGGGGCTCGAGTACCAACGGTTCCGCGGGTTCTCGGTCCAGTACCACCCCGAGGCCTGCCCCGGCCCGCACGACAGCCGCTACTTGTTCGACCGGTTCATCGCGCTGATGGACGGCGAGACGGTCACTCCCGCCCTCGAGGGCGATGCCGAGTGAGCAACGGTCCGCCACCGAAATACTCCGGTACGTCTGGGATCTACGCAACATATGCGCCGCCTCGGGCTGGCACCGCGACTCTCCAGCGATCACGTTCGACGGCAAGTCGGTCGCCTGCCAAAGGAGACTCTTCTGCTCTCTCCATCCTCGACGGACCCGAACGCATGACGCACCACATCGCCCAGGTCAATGTCGGTCGCATCCTCGGTCCCATGGACGGCGAGGTGATGGCTGAATTCCAGCGTGCCCTCGACCCGATCAACCTGTTGGCCGAGCGGACGCCGGGCTTCGTCTGGCGCTTGCAAGACGGCGACGACGCGACGTCGCTCCGTCCCTTCGAGGACGACACGGTCCTGGTCAACATGAGCGTCTGGGAGTCGGTCGAGGCGCTGCGCGACTACACCTACCAGTCGGGTCACACCCACTACGTCAAGCGACGCAAAGAGTGGTTCCAGAACTTCGGCCGGCCCCACTACGCGCTGTGGTGGGTCCCCGCCGGCCACCACCCGACGCCTCTCGAGGCCGGCGAGAGGCTCGACGCGCTCCACGCCGACGGCCCGACCTCGAGGGCGTTCACGTTTACCAAACTGTTTGATCCGCCTGCCCTCGAGGACGTCTAGCTCTTTTGAGAACGACTGGCACGTCCTCGAGGACGACCACTACTGCGAGAACGCCCCCCGCATCGCTACACCACTCTCCGGCCTCGAGGCCAACTCCAAAAAAATGGCAAACGAACGCAAAGCCCTCGTCGTCCACTACGCCCCCGGCCACGACGCCGAGACTGTCGACGCCCTCACCGATCACCTCAACGACGGCTGGCGTCTGATCTCGACCGCGGCGATGGGCGGGACCGGCGGGGCCACGTCGCCCGCCCAGTTCGCGTGCTTGGTCGTGTTGGAGCGCGAGGAGACCAAGACCGTCGGCGGCTTTAGCGCCGGGTAGGGTTCTCGCTTCCGGGTTCAGGGTTCGCAGAGATGCGCCCTCGAGGTCGGGACACGAACTGAACCCACACACGCGACCTCGAGGTCGGCGCCTCGATACCCAGATCGGCCTCGGGGTCGAGCCCGACGACGCGCTGGCCCAGCCTCTGGCGCCGGTGCGCCGCCGTGAGCGCGAAGTTCTCGCC
>NZ_JBARYR010000395.1:0-1781 GCF_049648075.1 Rubrivirga sp.
AACGACGGGTTCGCCGCGTTGCGCGTCGGGGGAGACACGTCGACGGAGATCGTCAACTCGATCTTCTGGGACAACGACGGCGAGACCATCGCCGACCAGCGCAACGCTGGGGCCGGCGAGCTCGACATCGAGAACGCGATCGTCGAGGGCGGCTTCGCGGACGGCGAAGCGATCCTCGCCGCGGACCCCTTGTTCGTCCGCGCCCCCGACGACGGCCCCGATGACGAGTGGGGCACCGACGACGACGACTACGGCGACCTCCACCTGCTGGCCCGGAGCCCGGCGACCAACTTCGGCGACACCGGCGACGTGCCCCAAGACATCTTCGACCTCGATGACGACGGCGTGACCGGCGAGATCCTGCCGTTCGACCTCGATGGCGAGGACCGCGTCCAAGACGGACGCGTCGACCTGGGCGCCTACGAAGGTGTCGAGACGCCGGTCTCGTCCGAGCCCGGCCTCGAGGCCGCGGCGCTCTCGCTGTCATCGGCTGCGCCGAACCCGATGCGGGACCGCGCCTCGGTCACGCTCGCCCTCGAGGCCGCCGGTCCCGTCGAGGTCGCGGTGTTCGACCTGCTCGGCCGCGCGGTCGCCCAGGTCCACACCGGATCGCTCGCTGCGGGCCAACACGTCCTCGAGGTCGATGCGTCGGCGCTCGGTGCGGGAGTCTACGTCGTGCGAGCGTCCTCGAGGATGGGCGTCGCGACGCAGCGCGTGACGGTGGTTCGGTAGTTGGTTGCGGTCTCGAGGATGTTCAGCTCGAGGTCGGCTAGCTCGAGGAGCTCCGGTCGAATGCCGCCAGTCGTTCTCGGGCCGCACGGGTGTGCCGGTGGTCATCTCCGAGGGATTGAGCGAGCGTTGCGGCGCTCCGGGTGAGCAGACCGCGAGCCTCCTCACGCTGACCTAGTCGGGCGAGGCAGGCGCCATAGGCGCTCTCCGCGCTCGCGATGATCCAGTGATCGTCGGAGAGCGACAGCCGGCGGGCGTCGAGGCTCGCGCGCTGAAGCTCGGCGCCTCGGCGCGGCGAGCCCGCGTCACAGAGGGCGCGTCCCGCGACGGTCTGAGCGTAAGCCGTATACGGATGGTCTGCTGACAGCACACGCTCAACGTCCTCGAGGACGGACTCGGCCTCGACGGCGGCGTCACGGGTCCGGCCCATCCCGTTGAGGTGGAGCGCGAGCGAGATGCGCGCGGCCAGAGCCTCCGGGTGCTCCGCTCCAAGCCGGGCCGTCATCGTGGCGATGGCTTCGCGGTAGGCAGCAAGCGCCTCAGACGCCAGGCCCTCGTTGCTGAGGGCGTTGGCGAGGTTGACCTGGGCGAACCCGAGACTGTACGTCGAGCGGGCGTTGCCACGCTCCCGGAGCCGCCGGATCAAGTTTCTAAACGCGACGATTGCCTCGTCGGGGCGGTCGACTTGGACGAGCAGAGTCGCCAAGTTCTGCAGGGCCGAGGCCTCCATGTCGAGGTCATCGGCCCGAACGGCTAGGTCGGCGGCGGCCCGGTACTCGGCCTCGGCCTCGTCTTCCCACCCCATCCCGTGGAGCATCGCTCCGTATCCGTTTCGCACGGCGGCCTCTTCGGCGAGAGCGTTGGGGACCGTGCTCATCGCTTCGAGGGCGGTCTGGAAGCGGGGGTGGGCCGCGTCGAAGTCCCCGCCGTCAGCGAGGGCCTGTGCCCACGTGGCCTGTGCCGTCGGGAAGGCGACGCCGCGGTCGGTGCCGATCGCGGCGGCAGCACGGGCGGCATGGTACTCGGCTCGCTCGGGATCGTACCTGCTGAGG
>NZ_JBARYR010000396.1:0-2137 GCF_049648075.1 Rubrivirga sp.
GTGTTGCCCTCGACGGCGGCCGTGACGGTGACCTGGCCGCCCTCGCGGAGCGGCGCGATCCCGTGGCGGACGGCGTTCTCGACCAACGTCTGGACCGACATCGGCGGGACCTCGACCTCGAGGGCGCGGTCGTCGACCTCGACGGTGGCGACGAGCCGGTCGCCCATGCGGGCGGACTCGAGGGCGAGGTAGTCGCGGACGAACGCGACCTCGTCGGCGAGCGGGACCAAGTCGCGGCGGCCGGAGGCGAGCGAGTAGCGGAGCAGGCCGCTGAGCCGCCCGATCATCTCGCGCGCCTCGCCGGGATCCTGACCGACCTCGGCGCTGATCGCGTTGAGCGCGTTGAACAGGAAGTGCGGGTTGAGCTGGGCGCGCAGCGACCGCAACTCCTGCTCCCGCGCCAGGGCTCGCGCCTCGTCCAAGGCTCGTCGCTCGCGGGTTGCCCGCTGCGACGCCGCGAGCGCGTGGTAGGCCGCGAACTGAGCGATGTAGAGCATGGCGCTCCCGACCGCGATCCAGCCGAACTGGTCTCGGACGGCCTCAACGCCTCCGTCCGCCCCGCGCGCGGCGTAGATCGCTCCCAGCAACGCCGTGCTCCCGACGGCGTAGACCGGCAGCGACGCGGCGTGCGCCCAGATCTGGCGGCCGACTCGCCCGTCCAAGCCGCGGACGACCACGAGCCACACCGGGGCGCTGAGCGCCGCGCAGATCAAGCTCGTCAGGATCTGGCTGTCGAGCGCGATCGCGAGCGGGATCCGGGCGAAGATGGACACCGCCACGGCGTACGCGAGTGTGTACGCGATCCACACCAACGCAATGACGGCCAGCCCTTTCCGGCCGATCCGAGGCACGCTGTTCGAAGGAGATCGCGACGTCATCGGCCTACAATCTAGGAGGGCCTGGCAGAGACAACGGCGAGCGCCGTCCGCGCCCTCGAGGTCGGCCTCGAGGGCGCAGGCGCTTGGACGATCAGCCTTCCTCGCCCTCGAGCTGCTCGAGCCACGGCATAAGCTTGTACTGCACGAATGACGAGGACGGGTTGAGCGAGGCCGCACGGTCGATGTAGGGCCGGGCAGCCGAGGCGTCGCCCATCATCAGGTGTGCCATCCCGAGCCAGGCGTTCGCGTCGTCTTCTCCCCATCCGGGTTCGAGGCCCGTCGACGCGCCGAATCGAGTGATGGCGTCCTCGAGCTGGGTCGCCGCGAGCGCGGGGTCTCCGCCCCACTCCGGCGGCGTGTTGAGGAGCGACGTCGCGCTCTGGAACAGCACGCGCGGGTTGCCGGGTGCCAGCCGCATCGAGGTCGCCGTCGCCTGGGTCGCGGCCTGGCCGAGTGACATGGCGCGGGACTGGTCGAGCCCCATCTGGGTGCCAAGGAGCGTCGCCTTGAGAGCGAGCATCTCTGCTCGGGCGTCGTCCCCAAGACCGGACGTCGCGAGCGCGTCCTCGAGGACGGCCGCCCCCTGCTCGGCGTGCTGGAGCGCACGGGCCGCGTCCTGGCCCCAGAAGATGTAGCTCAGACGGTAGTCGGCGAGAGCCGTGTAGTAGCCGGCCCACGCGGCCGCGTCAGGGTCGTCGGCCTCGAGGGCGATGCCAAGCGTGGCGCGGGCGGCCATCAGAGAGTCGACGGAGCCGGACAGGTGGCCGGCAGTGACCAGGTCACGGCCGCGCTCGACGACGGCGGTCGCGTCGGGTTGGGCGGCGAGGGGCGCCGCGATGAAGAGGAGGAGTGCGATTCGGAGGTTCATTGGAGTAGTGGTTGGAGGTACTAGGTGTGAGTTGGTCGCGTCAGTCTGAAGACGTTTGAGGACGCTGACTTAGAGAAGGAGCGAGGCGCCGACGTAGACCGAGCGGCGATAGGCCGTCACGTCGTCTTGGAAGGAGCCGTAGTCCGGCGCGTAGACCCGTCCGACGACGTTGCCGCGGTCGAGCACGTTGTTGACGGCCCCGAACAAGACCACCGCGCCAACGCCCGGCACGCGGACCGTCCGGCTCACGTTGAGGTCGAGGCGCACGTAGGCCGGCAGCCGCTCGGACCCGACCGCGCCCTCGAGGGGGAGCGCGAACCCGTCGGCCTCGAAGGCGCCCGCGACCGGCGTCACGGGACGTCCCGACGAGACGCGGAGCCGAGCGCCGAGC
>NZ_JBARYR010000397.1:0-4351 GCF_049648075.1 Rubrivirga sp.
CCCGCGCGCGCCGGTCGGGCGCCGGCTTGGAACAGCACGCGCAAGACCGCTCCGGAGACCGCGTCGCCACCGTGGCAGGTCACCTCGACCACGTCCTCGCCCGTGGACGAGTGCGGCCCGCGCCACACGACGCACACGACCTGGTCGACCCGGTCCCCTCGCTCGTCCCGCAGCCAACCGACCCGGACCGTTCGCTCCTCGGCCTCGAGGACGGACGGCCCGAACCGGGAGTCGACGGCCTCGAGGGCGCGGGGGCCACTCACCCGGATCACGGCGAGGGCCGCCGTACCCCGCGCCGTCGCGAGCGCGGCGATCGTGTCGGCCTCGAACCCGGCATCTCCGCCTTCGAAGTCGGGGCGCACCGAGGACGGCAGGTCGGAATGAGCCTCGTACCCCATAACCGGCCCGGAGGGCCTCAGCGCTTGCGGCCGTTCGCCGAAGCCGTCGGCTTGCGACCCGGCCGGCGCGCCCGCTTGCCGTTCTTCTTTTTCGACACCTTCCGCTCCAGCGCCGCAGCGGCCTTGTCCAATTCAGGCGCCTCGCCGCGCTCGTGGGCGTCGTGGACCTGCTTGTTCACCAGCCGCTGCTGCACGATCGAGAAGACGTTGAACGCGAGGTAGTAGAGCGACAGGCCCGACGGGAACCGGTTGAAGAAGAAAAAGAACATGACCGGCATCAGGTACATCAGAACCTTCTGCTGGCCGCCCGCCATCCCCGTCGAGGTCGACATCGACAGCCGCATCGAGATCACCATCGAGGCCGCCATCAGGATCGTGAACCCGGCCAGGAAATCGCCAATGAACGGGATCGTGAATGGCAGCGAGATCACGGGGTCCGGCGCCGACAGGTCGGGCGCCCACGCGAACGACTCGCCGCGGAGGACGAGCGTCGACTGGAAAAAGCGCCACAGCGAGATCAGCAGCGGGTACTGCAACAGCATCGGTAGGCAGCCGCCCAGCGGGTTCACGCCGGCCGTCTTGTAGACGCCCATCATGGCCTCCTGCTGTTTCTGCGGGTCGTCGCCGTACTTCTCCTTGACGGCGGTCAGCTGCGGTTGCAGCTCGCGCATCTTGGCCGCGTTCCGGTAGCTCACGGCCGTCAGCGGCCACAAGAGCAGCTTGACCAAGAGCGCGAACACGATGATGACGAGCCCGTAGTTCGGGATGAACGTCGACAGAAACGCGAACGCCGGCGCGACGACGTACTGCGCGATCGGCCGGATCATCCAGCCGACCCAGGCGCCGAAGTCGACGGTGTCGTAGAGCCCGTAGTCCGCCAACCGGCGGAGTTGGAGCGGGCCGAGATAGAGCGTGAACTCCGCCGCCTCGTTCGCAGCCAATCGCGGCATCTCGATGGCCGCGAGGTAGTCCTGCTCGAACCCTTCGGCGTCGTCCGCCTCGCCCGACTGCGCGCCCTCGATGCGGCCGGACGACGTCGCGGTCCCCTCGTCAGGGATGACGGCCGCGATGAAGAACTTGGTCTTGACCGCGATCCAGTCGACGCTGCCGCTCAGCACGATCGGATCGGCCTCACCCGGCTCGTTCAGGACGATCTTTTCGGTGTCCTCGCCGCCCGTCCGGACGAAGGCACCGGCCTGCTGCGTCTCGCCCTGCGGATCGGCCTCGGCGAGCGGCAACGCGCCGTCCCAGATCACCTCGTAGCCGCCGCCCTGGCTCAGTAGGTCCGTGCCCGGCGTCTCGATGCGGAAGTCGAGGGCGTACGCGTCAGGGTTAAACCCGTAGACGAACCGCAACGCGCCGTCGCCGATGGGCGCCTCGAAGCGGAGGTCGGCCTCGGCGTTGGCCCCGACACGTAGCGTGTCGCCCTCGAAGATCTCGCCGTCCACGATGGGCTGGAACGTGAGCGCTCGTGTGTCGAGGTAGTCGCCTTGGCTCGGCAAGACACCCAGGGCGAGCGCTCCGTCGGGGTCTGAGATCATCTCGACCGGCTCCTCGGTCCCCGAGCGGTCGTAGTTGAGCAGCTTGAAGCTGACCGGCGTCGCGCCCTTGGTCGAGAACGTCGCGTGGTAGCGGTCGCTCACGACCGTGAACTGGCGGCCCGGTCCTCCGACGGCCCCTGCGAACGTCGAGTCCGTGGGCGCGGTCGGTGCCGCATCGCGGTCGTCCTCGAGGGCGGGACGCGCGTCGTCTTCGAGGGCGGCGGCCTCGGCCTGGACGGCCGCGATGGAGTCGGCGGCGGCCTGCTGCGCCTCGACTTGCTCGGCCGTCGGCGCCGTCTGGATCATCCAGAGCCCCAGGATCAGGGACATCAGGAGGATGCCGATGAGGGCGGTGCGGTCGAGTCCCTGGGGTTCCACGTGGGGTCTGGAGGGTGAGCGAGGCCGGCGTCTACGGAACGGACGAGGCGCGAGGTGCGGCGGGGATCTCGCGCTGTGCGAGTCGGTCGAGGGCGAGCGGCAGGTCTCGGCGGATGGCTTGGGAGGCCGCGTCGTCACGCCCTCGGTACAACACCATCATCGTCAGACAGTCCTCACGAGCGTCGAACGCCTCGAGGACGTCGGCTTGGTGCGACCGGAAGGTCTCGCGCATCAGCCGGCGGACCCGGGTCCGCACCGCGTTGGTCGTGCGGCGTCCCGGCGCGAACCCGACCTGGACACCGACCTCGAGGCCGGTCGCCTCACGAGGCACGGTCCGGTAGAGAACCATGACGGTCCCCTGTCGCACGCGCCCGACGTCGTCGCGGCCCCGGTCGAAGAGCGGCCGGATCAGCCGGCGGCGCTTGAGGCGGCGTGACCGCGGGAACGCGTTCGGACGCACGCGAGCCGGTCTACTTGGTCGACTTCGTGTCGCTGACCGTCAGGTCGTGACGGCCCTTGGCGCGGCGGCGGGCCAAGACGTTGCGGCCGTTCTTGGTGGCCATGCGGGCGCGGAAGCCGTGCTTATTGGCGCGCTTGCGGCGGCTGGGCTGGTAGGTGCGCTTCATAGAGATGGCGCCTGGGGCGCGTCGGTCGGGCAGCGCCGGCGGCGCCGGCGGGAAACACAAACGCGCCGCCTGCGGCAGATCCCGAAGGCGGCGGTCGAAAAAGATAGAACGTGTGCGACGTGCGCCCGTGAAGGGCCGTTGACTTCGCACGCGCCCTCGAGGACGGGTTGCGGGCCGTCGGTCCGGCACGCTACCTTCGTCCTCCGCTCGTTTCCACGACGGGCGACCGGCGAGAATAGCTCAGTTGGTAGAGCATCAGCTTCCCAAGCTGAGGGTCGCGGGTTCGAGTCCCGTTTCTCGCTCCGAGACCGACGGTCTCACGATCGTGTCGTCGTCCTCGAGGACGCGACGTCGAGGGCGGTTAGCTCAGTTGGTTAGAGCATCTCGTTTACACCGAGAGGGTCGGGGGTTCGAATCCCTCACCGCCCACACGTAGACTGGCTAAATTGTTGGGCGACTGCGGTCTTTCCCTGACAGGTCCAACATGGGTCCAACAACCTGTCATCTCATGGCGAGAGACAGGAGACCGAACCCCAGCCCCTTGGCCGGACCGACCCCACCTCGGAGAGCGTCAGCGAGAGCGTCGGGGTTGTCGACGCTCGCCGTGCCGTCGAAGCGGACTCCGAACAACGTGATCCGGTGACCGCCCGCCTTGCGCGTTCGGACTTCGAACGGGGCGTCGAGGATCCGGTCGGCCTCGAGGGCGAGGCCCGCCGCCTCGGCCTTCCGCTCGAGCCAATCGAGGTAGCCGAGGGTCGCCCGTGTGTGGCCGGCGGGCACTCGGTCATGGACGAGCGGGACTCGGGCGCCGTTCTTCTGGCCGGGCCGCTTCTTCTTGACGGTCGGGTTGGCGACCAGCCGGAACCGGAGCCGTTGGCCAACCTCGAGGGCGGGGTCGAACGGCTTGGGCCCATCGATGCGGCGGGCGTAGCCGGCCTCGAGGGCGGACCAGTCGGGCTCGGTGAGCGACTGGACGAGGACGGCGGGGCCGCCGGGGGCGTCGGGCTCGGACCGAAACAGCAGGCCGTGGTTGGGCGACCGGGCCTCGTTGGCACCGTCGCCGTCAGCTCGGGCACCGGGGAAGACGCGGGCGAGCGTCCGGTGGAGTTGGTACGGGTCGGCGAGGTCGCGCTGGGCTTGGGGATTCCGCATGTTGACGGCGAGCCTACTGAGGTACATCGTTCGGAAGAGTGAGGACAACGGTCTCGCGCGGGAGGAACCGGCGCGGCGAGAACGAGACGGGCGTGTCCGGCGCCACACGACGCTCGGCGACGTCGAGGCCGGGGGGCACGGCCTCGACGTCGAGGACGAGCCGGCGGGAGCCACGCGATGGGCGCGGCCCCCACAACAGGCCTCGGCCTCGAGGACGGGAGCCGGCGGGGTAACCGAACTCCGACAAGACCTCGGC
>NZ_JBARYR010000398.1:0-2993 GCF_049648075.1 Rubrivirga sp.
TCCGATATGAGCTCGGCGGCCGAGGCGAGGTCGATCCGGTCCTCTGTCGGAGCAGATCGGTCGGCGGCGAGGAGAGCCTCGACTTCAGCGCGGAGGGTCGCATCCACGGAGCCGTCCGCTAGGCACAGCCGGTCCAACTCAGACTCCTGCTCGCCCGTAGGCAGGTCGACGACCGCGTCGAACACGTCGGCGACGCGAGCCCAGAGATCCGGGTTTCTAGGAGGGTCAGTGGGCATGGGTCTGCAACGGGTCGCCCTCTCCCTCCGCTGTCGCCGTCCCAACAGGGCCGTCCTCGAGGGCGCGGTGCAGCCAGGCTCGCGCTCTGCGCCACTCCCTCTTGGCCGTGGTCCGACTGATCTCGAGAGTGGCAGCCGCCTCGTCGATCGAGAGCCCGCCGAAGAAACGGAGTTCCACGAGCTTGGCGGCGCGTGGTGACACGTCCTCGAGGCGGCGAATCGCGGCATCGACATCGAGAACGCGTCCCGCCAGCGAGTCGACGTCGTCGCTGCTAGCCACGTTGCTGATCGCGCTCAAGGTCAGCGCGGCCTCCCCACTGCCCCGCTTCTTGGCGCCGCGCCGTCGCGCGTGGTCTACGAGCACGTCGCGCATGGCCTGAGCTACGGCTGCGAACACGTAGGAGCGGTTCGGGAGGAGGGATCGGCCAGCCATCTTCAGGTACGCCTCGTGGACGAGGGCGGTCGTTTGGAGGCCGCTGACGTCGATCCGATGGCGCTGCGCTCGAGCGATCTCACGAAGCTCGTCGTAGATGATCGGGACGAGCCGCGCGACGAGTTCCTCCTGGGGTAGCTCGTCGTCAGCTACAGCCCTCAAGACGGCCGTCACGGCGTCGAGCCGGCTGGCGTGGACGTCCGATGACGAATGGAGCATCAGGTAGAAGATTGAGATTTATTAAGATAGGGCGGCGCCCGTAACCACCCTCTTGAACCCCCTTGGGCAGTCGTTGCCGCCTACCCAAAGAGAGCGCGCACTCCTCTGGCTGTTGTATCTGGGTGACGGTTGAATCAGCACCCGTGGCCCTTGTCCGGCTCGGTTGACGGAGGAACCATCACGAACTTCTAGCCAACTCCAATGCGCGCCTCTGTACGACTACTGAGCCTCTCTGCTCTTCTCGTCCCCCTGATCCTTCTCGCTCGGCCACCGTCACAGACCGAAGGAGCGCCTGTCGTCCTCGAGTCCACGAGCCATACCGTCGAGATCGAGTACTCCGAGAGACATGGAGCGCTCCGTCGCGCGACGGTCCGCATCACACCTCGTGAGGGGCGGCCAAGCTGGCGCGGAGAGATCGGACAGCTCGCATTCTGGAGCGCAGAGTCGGGGTGGCATGTCCTCACGAGTCGCACAGATCGAAGGGGGGCTTACGAAGCCCGAGGCCGCGTTCCAGCTCCTGATCAACTCGGCGCATTCGCCATCCGCACCGCGACAGGGAGCGTCCACACGTGGCGTTCACCTGCACAGAGCCTGGGCGACGACGACAAAGACAAGCCCAAAGAACCCGATCCGGACGACCCTGGCACGGACGATCCGGGGACGGGTGGAGATCGCAACGGCGACAGCGACCAATGCACCAACGTATGCATGGAGCTGATCAACCCGTGGACGTGCGAGTGCACAGACACCGACCCGTGGGGGAACGAGGAACGCCGCGGGCCCGGAGGGACGCAGAAGCTGTCTTTCGGGATCTGATCCTCAGGATCGCGACCGCGCCTCTTCCACACTCGCTCCAACCTCTCCTCCACCGGTTTCATGACTGACCACGCTAGTACCGCTCTCCGATTGTCTCTCTTCACTCTCGTGGGCCTCACTCTCGCGCTCCCAGCAGAGGCCCAGCGCGAGCGGCCGACCCACGCAATCACCATCGACTACGGGGAGCGGGGCAGCGGAGATGCGACCATCACGGTCGAACAGCTTAGGGAGGGGCGCGCACCGTGGGGCAGAAGCATCCGTGAGATCGCGGTCATCTCCAGCGACGGAGAATGGGTCGTCATCGACGAGTTCCTTAGCTCGGGTCACACGTCGAGCGTCCGCGCCCGAAGCGTGCTCCCACGCGCCGAGTCGATCGCGTACGTCCTCGTCCGAGGCGCGAGGGGCCAACCGGTCCTCTGGAGGGTGAGCTCGTTTGAGGCGTGGCCCGTCAAGTGGCTCAAGCTCGATCAGGAGGGCGAAGAGGCTCGCACGAGCGAGGGTGGTGGCCAACAGTGCAGTCGACCGGTGGGGTGCCGCTACATCGACCCATGGACCTGCGAATGCTTCGGGCAGGGAGCCGAGCCGATCCGAACCGATGTCACCAGGGAGCGGGTCCGGCTGGAGATGTAGCCGCATCGCTGTTCGCATCTGCGATCCACATGTGAGAGCACGTTCATCGTCCTCGAGGGCGGTTTCTCGAGGACGAAAAAATGGGAAGCGGGTGGTGACGACGCTCGTCCTCGAGGCCGGCACCGGAAGTGCATGGTCTCCCTCGAGGGCGGACCGCGTACGGAGGGGTGTCCACCTTCCCTCTTTCCATGAAACGACTTCTCGCCTTGGCACTCGCGGGTGGCCTGGCCGTCTCCGGGCTCACTGCGTTCACCCCGACGGCCCCCGTCCCGAACGACGTCCTCGTCCTCGAGGGCGCGTCGCACTCGGTCACCATCGAGTACCTAGAACGGCGTGGGGACTACCGACGCGCCAACGTCACTGTCCAGCCCGTCCGCCGCGGCGACCGCCCGGCATGGAGCGGTGAGGCCCGCTCGTTCCGGCTCGTCGGCAACGGCACGCTGAGCCGTGCTGACCGATCGCGCTTTTCCCGCGCCGGCATCTCGACGACGCAGATTCTCTCGTCGGGCTTCGGCTCGAACGTGGTCATGGTCGCGCCGTCGCCCCAGACCCTCGTCGGCATCGCGGTGACGCCGGCTCGAGGCAGGACCGTCGGCTTCGCTATTCCCCCCATGTCGTCCCGCGGAGGAGACGGCGATACCGACGAGCCGCCGCCGGAG
>NZ_JBARYR010000399.1:0-7265 GCF_049648075.1 Rubrivirga sp.
CGCGCGCGCCCTCCGCGGGCTGGGGGCCGAGCCCGAGCTCCGCATCGGTCAGAGAAAGGATGGGCCGGTCGTGACCGACCAAGGGCTCTGGATCCTGGACGCCCAGTTTGCCGGCATCGGGGACGCCGAAGAAGTGTGTGCTGAGATCGACGCGATTCCCGGCGTCCTGGGCCACGGCATCTTCGTGGGACTCGCGACCGACGTGCTCGTCGGCGAGACCGACGGCGGCGTCACCCACCGGTCGTTCTAAGGCGACGCCCTCGAGGACGCGACCTCAAGAGCCGCGAGGCCGGCGCCGCCAACGAGTCAGTCGGCGCGGCGTCCGATGGCGATCCGGTCCCGGCCGGAGAGATCCGCGTGGACCTCGACCTCGACGAGTCCCGCGGCCCGCCACAACGCGCCGACGGCCTGACCGTGGTCCGCGTGGGTCTCTGCGACGACCCAGCCACCGGGGCGCAGCAGGCGCGACGCGTGACCTGCCAAGGCACGGTAGAACACGAGCGGATCGGAATCAGAGACGAACAGGGCGGTATCGGGCTCGTGCCCGACCTCGAGTTGGAGATCCGCCTTCTCGGCTTCCGGCACGTACGGCGGGTTCGAGACGATCAGGTCGAACGTGGGCGGGACCTCATCGGCGAACGAGGGCCGGAGCGCGTCCGCTCTGACGAAGGTGACCTCGAGGCCGAGATGCTGTGCGTTGCCGGACGCGACCTCGAGGGCGGCAGCCGACACGTCGACGGCGAAGACCTCAGCCGCCGGGCGGGCGTGCTTGAGGGCGAGCGCGATGGCGCCGCTACCCGTCCCGATGTCCAGGACCCACGGCGCCTCGCCCACGTGTCGGAGCGCTCGCTCGACGACCTCCTCGGTCTCGGGACGCGGAATCAAGACGTCCGGCGTGAGCGAGATGTGGAGGCCGTAGAAGTTGGTGTGCCCCAAGACGTACTGCACCGGCTCGCCCGTCGCCCGTCGCGTGACGTAGCGGGCCACCAAGGCCGCCTCGGCCGGCTCCACGACGACGTCCGGCCGGGCGTAGATCTCGGCCCGCGTGGCCCCGGTCGCGTCCTCGATGATCCACTCCGCCGAGCGGCGCGGGCCTTCGACCCCGGCTGCCGTCAGCTGATCGACGGCGTCATCGAGCAAGGCGCGGCGGGTCATGGTCTGGCGTGCGGGTGGTCGTAGGATACACGACCCCACACGACCCCATGCCTGACTCTTTCTACGCCGGCCGAACGGTCCTCGTCACCGGCGCCTCGTCCGGCATCGGCGCCGCGATGGCCCGCCACCTCGGGACGCGGGGCGCCCGTGTCCTGCTGGTCGCTCGGCGAGAGGCCGCCCTCGAGGCCGTGGCCCGCGACGTGCGTGCAGCCGGCGGAGAAGCGGTCGTCCTCGAGGCCGATCTCGAGCCGCCCGGCGCCGCTCAGAAGTTGGTCGACCGCGTCCATGGGGCCGACGAGGCCGTGGACGTGCTGGTCAACAACGCCGGGTTCGGGATCCGCGGCCCCGTCCTCGAGGCCAAGCCCGACGCGCTCGAGGGAATGGTGACGCTCAACGTGCTGGCGCTCACGGTCTTGACACGGCTTCTGCTGCCTGGCATGGTGGATCGAGGACGAGGCGGCGTCCTCAACGTGGCGAGCATCGCGGCGTTCACGCCGGCGCCCCAGTTCGCGGTCTACTCCGCGACCAAGGCCTACGTACAGTCGTTCAGCGAGGCGCTGTGGGCCGAGTTGGACGGGTCGGGTGTCCACTGCACATGCCTGTGCCCCGGCCCCGTGGCGACGGAGTTCGGGAACCGAGCGGGCGTGGGTGAGGGCTTCTTTACGAGCGGCCTCCCTGCCCAAGCCGTCGCACGAGACGGTCTCAAAGCGTTGGCGCGAGGACGACGCCGGGTCGTGCCGGGGCTGTGGAACAAGGTCCAGACCGCGGCGACGCGGTTCGTGCCGCCGAGCGTCACCATCAAGACGGCCCAAGCCATCATGCGCCGAGCGGGCTGATCCGACCTCGGGGACGAGCGTCAGCAACCCGCGCTCCAACACCTCAGTGACGAACCTCGAACGGATCCGGCACTCCGACGGCCTCTCGCCGCTCGACCTCGACGGCGTCCACCCTCGAGGTCGGTGGGCCGCCCCACAAGAGACGGGTCAAGCGGTCGAGGGAGGGCGCTGGCCCCTCGGCCTCGAGGACGACCGTGCCATCGGGCTCGTTGCGGACCCAGCCGGCGAGACCGAGCTTGCGCCCCCACCCGCGCACGTAGCGCCGGAAGCCGACGCCCTGGACGCGGCCTCGGACCGTCGCCGTTAACCGTTCGACCTCGAGGTCGCGAGACTCGTTGGCTGCGCCGGCCTCGCGGCTCTCGAGGCTGCCGCCCGGCCTCGAGGACGAACCAGCGTCGCTAGGCATCGGCCGGGAGCAGGTCGCGCGAGACGGCCCAGGTCCGGAACTCGGTCACGAGTTGGTCAAACGACTCGGCCACGAACAGGACCGGCTGGAGGTGCCACACCTCGTAGTCCTGGTTGATCACGGCGTCGACCGAGAACGGCCGCTGCTCGGCCTGCTCGAGCGCGTGGAGCACCTCGTCCTTCGACGAGTTCACACCCGCCCCGAAGATCCGGATCTCCTCCGGGTCCCGGATCAGACCGAACTCGACTGCGAACCAGTGCAACCGCTCCAGGCTCTGTCGGTCGACGCCCTCAGCGTTGAGCGCGGCCATCCCGAACAGCTGGTAGAAGTCGGCAAAGTCCGGCTCGGTTAGCATCGGCATGTGGCCGAAGATGTCGTGGAAGAGGTCCGGGGCCGGCGTGTAGTCGAGCTCGTCGGACCCGCGGATGTAGTCCGTTGAGGGAAAGCGGCGCTCGGACAACAGCGTAAAGAAGTCGCGCTCGTGGAGCAGACCCGGAATCCGAGTCACCTTCCAGCCGGTCGTCCGCTCGAGCGTGGACGACAAGTCGGCGAGCGCGGGGATCCGCTCAGGCGTCATGCCCAACGTCTCGACGCCCTTGAGGTAGGCGGCGCCGGCGCGGCCGGGGAGCATGTCCATCTGACGCTCGAACAGGAACCGCCAGTTGTCCTGGTCTTGCTGGGAGTAGTCGGGGTACTCGATCTCGGCGCCGGTGGGCGGGTCGCCGTCGAGAGTCTGGGGGACGCAGCGGGGATCGACCTCGCCACCGTCAGAGCGCTCCTTCTCGTAGGCGGAGACGGGCGCTTCGGGGGCTGGATTCGTCATGGGAATAGAGTGTCTGGAAGGGCTTCCGAAAGATACAAGTTCGAGCTAGCGGTCGAGCGCGTCGTCACGGACGTGGGCACCGTCGTCGACCTTTCTGCGGCCGGCGATCAGAAAGACCGCGCCGGCGGCAACCGCCACCACGAGCGTGATGAGCCAGTTGACCTCGCCCTCGTCACCGAAGCGAGGGGTGACGATCGCGGCGACCAGACCGGCAGAGAGGGCGGCGACGAGCGCGGTGATCCAGCGGGCGGGTTGTCCAGTCATGGGTCGGGGGGGCGGTTGGTGTGGGCGGCAAAGCGCAAGACAAAGGCGAGCACGACGAACGCGGCGAGCACGACGCCGGCCCGGATCGAGGCCGTGGAGGTCCAGCCCAGCCCGAGTTGCAGCGACCGCACCGTCCAGTAGACGTACGCCGCGGCCGCGATCGCGGTGCCGAAGGCCAGAACGAGTCGCTCTGTGGGGAGGTTCACGCGGTCGGCTTCCATTTGATGTTGCAGCCGATCGACGGGAGTTGCTCAACCGTCACGCCGCCCGTCTCCAACAACTCCGTGACGGCGTCATCGAGGTCGGACGTGGTGACGGGCACGGCACCCGAGGTGGGACGGCCGGGTCGGCTGTCATCGATACGCCCTCGGTAGACCAGTGCACCGTCGGCGTCAAACAGGTAAAAGTCCGGCGTGCACGCGGCGTCGAACGCACGAGCGACGTCTTGAGGCTCGTCGTAGAGGTATGGGAACGGGTAGCCGAGACGCGCTGCCCTCTCCGCCATCTCATCGAACGAGTCCTTCGGATACGCGTCGGCGTCGTTCGATGAGATCGCGACCACGTTCACGCCCTTTTCAATCCATTCGTGTGACTGCTCGATCAAGCGGGGCTCGACGTGGACGGCGTACGGGCAATGGTTGCACGTAAACACGACGACGAGTGGAGCGCCCTCGAGGTCGGCGCGCGACACGCGGTCGCCCATCACGTCGGGGTTGGCGGCGGGAAGGTCGAAGTCGGGGAGCGACGTCCCGAGGTCGAGCATCGTCGAGGGCATTCGGGCCATGGGGGTTGGGGTTTAGGGGTTGGGGTTTGGACGGTGCCGGCGCGGCCTCGAGGCCCCAAGGGGGAGCGCCCCTGTGTTGGAAAACTGCCCACAGTCTCGAGGTCGCGCAAGACGTAGAGACGCCCCGCGGGGCGTCTGTGCCGACTCGACGCGCAGTCTTTTGTGCACCGTCCTCGAGGACGACCAGGCTGGGGCTCGGCCTCGATGTCGCAGACTTGGAGTCCGCCATCGAGGACGGATCAGCGCTTCCCTGCCAGGTACTCGACGGCGGCGACCTGGGAGGCCGCCACATCGGAGTAGGTGACGAGCGCGGCGTCGCAGGCGTCGTAGCCTCGCAAGCCGCGCTGGTCTCCCAGGACGACCAACGTGGTCGGGTGCGCCTCCATCAATCGCGTCGCGAACCGGCGCTCACGGGCGGCGAGCCCGAACGTGCTCCAGGCCGCGGGACGGGCCACGGTCGCGATCACCAACTCTTTGGCGTCGCCGGCCAGGATGCGGATCTCGTCGAACACGTCGTCTTGGTCCTCGTGGGTCGGCTCGAGCTCGCGGTAAACGGCGTTGGGCAGCAACCGGGCGACGGCCTCCCCCATCGGCATCCGCTGGGGCTCGTTGGGACGAGGGGCCGGCTTGACCAAGACCACCATCGTCCCGGTCCCGTCGCCATAGTCCGGCAGCGGACCGCGGGCGACCTCGAGGGCGTCCGTCGCCACGCGGCGAGACAGGTCGTGGTGGGCCGGGTCGCCGACGACGTCCGACGAGACGGGCGCCTTGCGGAAGGCGTCGTTGCCGAAGCGCGTGCGGAACGTGTCTCGGAGCTTGTCGGCGCGGGCGAGCGCGGCGTCCAAGAGCGACTCGTCGAGCGTTCCGTCCTCGACGGCGCGGACGAGCCCCTGGATCACACCCACGGGATCGACGGCGTCCACGAACAGGTCGACGCCCGACGCGAGGAGTTCTGCGGCGACCTCGCCTTCGGTCCGGCCCTCGACCTTGGCACCGGCCATCTGCAGGCTGTCGGTGACGACGACCCCCTGGAAGCCCATCTGCTCTCGGAGCAGCCCGGTCAAAATCTTGGGCGAACGTGTCGCCGGCAGGTCGGGATCGAGGGCGGGGTACACGACGTGGGCCGTCATCATCAGGTCCACGCCGGCCTCGATGGCGGCCCGGAACGGGACGAAGTCGGTCGCCCGAAGCGTCTCGAGGTCGTCCTCGAGGACGGGGATCTCGGAGTGGGAGTCCCCAACGGTCCCACCGTGGCCGGGAAAGTGCTTCGCGGTCGCGAACTGGCCGGCGTCGTGCACGCCCTCGATGAAGGCGGCGGTCAACTCGGCCGCCCGCGCCGGGTAGGGCGAGAAGGCGCGCGCGCCGATGATCGGGTTGTCCGGGTTCCGGTCGACGTCGGCGACGGGCGAGTAGGTGACGTGGATGCCACAAGCGAGCGCCTCCAAGCTGGCCTGGCGAGCGAACTCACGGACGGTGTCGGCGTCTCCGGCATGGGAGAAGGCCTCAGCGTGCGGGTAGACCGTCCCGCCGATGACCTGCTGGCCGAACCCGCGCTCCATATCCGTCGTCACGATCAGCCCGCGGTCGGATCGCATCTGGAGCCGCGTCAACGTGTCGCGCGTGGCCGGCCATTGTCCGTTGAACAGGATCAGCCCGCCGATGGCGTATCGGTCCAAGAGCGCGGCGACCTCGTCCTCCTGTTCGCTCGCAGTGACGGCGGGCGGCAGGTTGTTGCCGAGGCGGACGATCAGGAGGCCGGCGGCTTTTTCTTCGAGCGAGAGAGGCACGGTCACAGAGGATGGGTCCGGGTCCTACGGCACCTGGGCACCCTCGATCCCTTCTCTATACAGCCCGTTGGCGCGGACGACCTCGAGGACGGGATCGGGCACGAGGTAGCGCACCGTCCTCCCGGCTGCGATGCGGGCTCGGACCTCCGTGCTCGAGACCTCGAGGCCGGGTCCCTCCACGGTCGTCACCACGTCGCGTAGCCAGTGGGGTAGCGCCCCGAGGTCGACGCCGTCGCCAGGGCGTCGGTACACGACCAGCCGAGCCCGTGCCACGATCTCTCGCGGCTCGCGCCAACGCTCGAACCCTGCCAGGCTGTCGCCGCCGATGATGAGCGCGGGCTGGTCGTTGGCTGCGCCGGCCTGACGGCTCTCGAGGGCGCGGACGGTGTCGACGGTGTAGCTGACGCCGCGGCGCTCGACCTCGAGGGCGGAGACCTCGAAGCGGTCGTTCGTTGCAATAGCGGCTTTCACCATCTCGAGACGCGTCGAGGCCGGCGCCATGTCTGGATCGTCCCGCTTGTGCGGAGGCGTCGAGGCCGGCATCCACAGCACTCGTTCCAAGCCACCGGCCTCCCGGCACGCCTCGGCCACGGCGAGATGGCCGACGTGGGGGGGATTGAACGAGCCGCCGAAGATGCCAGTCACGAGGTTAGGGGTTAGGTGTTTGGGAAGATGCGTGCGGCCAGACCTCGGGTCGCGGAATCGACCTTGGAGGCGATGTCGCCGTCGAGGACGGAAAACCGCTCACGACCTCGAGGGCGCGTTCGGCCAACCCAATCCTTCATCCCCAACTCCGCGAGCGAAGCGAGTCTCCCCTCTTCTTCGACAAATTCCCCATTCCACCTCGAGGACGGGCCTGTAGTTTCTCCGACTCAGCTCTGCGCTCCTCGGGCGGCCGCACCTCTGCCGTCTCCTGAGGGTTCACCAAGCCCGCACCCCCATGTACGCAATCGTCGAGATCGGCGGAAAACAGTTCAAGGCCGTCGAAGGACAGCGCTTGTACGTCCCCCGCCTCAAGGCCGAAGCCGGCGACACCCTCACGTTCGACAAGGTCCTGTTGGTCTCCGGAGACGACGGCGTCTTCGTCGGAGCGCCCACCGTCAGCGGCGCCTCGGTCTCGGCCGACGTGCTCGGACACGTCAAGGGCGACAAGGTCATCGTGTTCAAGAAGAAGCGCCGCAAGGGCTACCGCGTCAAGAACGGCCACCGC
>NZ_JBARYR010000400.1:0-1687 GCF_049648075.1 Rubrivirga sp.
AGCGCCGACCTCGAGGACGAGTCCGCCTAGCTCACGACCAGGAGAACCCCGAACGGGTCGAGGATCGTTCTGAACGGGCCGAATCCGCATCTCGCCCGCGTCACTTGGAACGCCTCTTGCGCGTCTAAGAGGTGGCCGACCGCGCTAGTTTCCCCGGACCCGGTCGTCCCCCCCGATCCCATGACCGTCGCCACGATCCTTAGCCATCTCGATCCGCTCTCGACGACCGACTCGGTCGGCGATGCGCTGTTCGAGCTCGCAGAAGCCCACGTCGCGCATCTGCCCGTCCTCGACCCCTCGGGTCATCTCGATTCGATCGCGACGGAGGCGGCTCTGCGCGCTCATCCGGATACGGACGCCCCGCTGGGCGCCTTGGTCGCTGGCGAGCCGGTGTCCATCTCTCTCGACACCCACGTCTTCGATGCCGCCCATGTCATGCGGCAGCACGGCCTGAGCGTGGTACCCGTCCTCGAGGAAGACGGCAGCTACGCTGGACTTGTGGTGCGGAGTGACGTATTCGGCCAACTCGCCCATATGTTGGCGACCGAAGAGCCCGGCGCGATCGTCGTCCTCGAGGTCGATCGGGCCGACTTCTCGCTGGGGCAGGTCGCCCAGATCGTGGAGCAGAACGGCGTGCGCATCCTGTCGGTCTCGACCGAGGATGATCCGGGAGCCGGCCAGGTCCGCGTGACGCTCAAGCTCAACGTGACCGATACGGCCCGCGTCCGCCACGTCATGGCCCACTACGACTACCGCGTCGTCGCCGTCTTCGACGAGGCCGAGGACAACTTGCAAGAGCGCGCCGAGGCGTTCCTGCGCTACCTCGATCTCTAGCGTCGAGGCCGACTCATGAGCGACGCGATCTCCTTCCACGCCGTCTCTCTGGTGGCGACCGCCCGGACCGCGCTTCAGGCGGCCCAGAAGATCGGCGACCGCCGAGCGGGCCGCGACGCCTCCGAGCAGCAACCGGCCGACGACGTCTGGTTCGACCTCGAGGTGTTGCTTCGCGAGCTGCAAACGCACGTCGCAAGGCTTCGTCTGCGCGCTGCCGTCGGCGTCGAGGACGTGGCGTCGGCGGTCCAGTCGTTCGAGGACCGTCTGCTGATCGACGACTTCGCCCGCGTCCTCGATGTGATGCACCAGAAGCTGTTGAGCCTGTATCCGGCTGTTGACGAGGATCTCGTTGAGGACGTCCGTCGGTTCGGCGTCGCGGCGCACGCTCGCGCCCTCGAGGACGACGCAGCAGACGGGTCGACGGAGTTTGCCATCGAAGCCGCTCGGTTGTCCGACCGGTTGGCGGAGCTCGGGTAGTGGACCTCGAAACTCTCCGGCAGATCCAGCCGATCGCGGCGGTTGTTGTGCTCGCCGTGCTGTTGCTGGCGGAAACGCTGCACCCGTTCTTGGACGCGTTTCGTGAGCGCTCTCGAGGTCGGCACGCGGCCCGCAACCTGGCGCTTGGGGCCGTAAACGGACTGGTCGTCGCGGTCGGGTTCGCCGGTCTCTGGGTAGCGACGGCGGAATGGGCGAATCAGAACGGAATCGGGCTGCTCAACATCGTCAATCTGCCGCTCTGGGTACGCATCGTCGCGGCATTCCTGCTCATCGACGTCTGGATGTACGCGTGGCACCGCTTGAACCACCGCGTGCCGTTCCTGTGGCGTTTGCACCGCGTCCATCACTCGGATGC